>JAGHTV010000349.1 GCA_018065165.1 Candidatus Sodaliphilus fimicaballi
TTTCTGCTCTTATCATTGGTACAGCTCTTGTTGCAACTGCTGCAAAAGATCCTGTATTGATGAAGATTAACGGTAAAGACATCAAACTCTCAGAGTTCCAATATCTTTATCACAAGAACAACGAGCAACAAGTAGAGAAGGAAAGTCTTGAGAAGTACTTAGATCGCTTTATTAACTTTAAACTTAAAGTTGCCGATGCTGAGGCTGCTAAGATTGACACTTTAGACTCTTTTGAGAATGAGTTGAATGGTTATCGTGAGGATTTGGTCCGCCCATTCCTTGAGGATACAACCATTAAGGCAAAACTCGTTAAAGAACAGTACGAGAGAATGAAGGTCAATGTTAACATTGATCACCTTATGCTTCCATTAGGTAAGGATTTCGCCGACAATAAAGTTCAGTTGGCACTTGCCGACAGTCTACGTGCTTGCCTTAAGGCTGGTGAGAATTGGGATTCAATAGTAATGAAATACTCAATTGACCCATCTCGCACTCGCAACGGCGGTCACTATGGTTACATAACTGCAGGTACATTCCCATATTCGTTTGAATATGCAGCTTTCAATACTCCAGTTGGTGAAATAAGCCAGCCCATACGTACTGATTTTGGTCTGCATGTTATCCGCGTAAATGATGTACGCCCTGACGAAGGTACAGTTCGTGCACGTCACATCCTGCGTTTGTTCCCTCGCAATCACAAGGGTGCTGATTTTGACAAAGCAGAGATTAAAGCTAAAATAGATTCTATTTATCAATTGATTAAAGATGGTGGAAACTTCGAAGAACTAGCTAAGCAGTTCTCTGAAGACCCCGGTTCGGCTAAGCGTGGTGGCGATTTGGGTTACTTTGGTCGTGGTCGTATGGTTCCCGAATTTGAAAACGCTGCATTCTCTCTTGCAAATGGAGAAGTATCAGAGCCATTTGAAACTTCATATGGTTATCATATTGTACAGAAAGTTGACCAAAAATCTGTTATGCCATTTGAAGAAGCAAAGGCAAACATTGAGAAGCGAATCTCTATGGATGAGCGTGCTCATATGGCAAAAGATGCTATTATCGAAAAAGCCAAGAAACAATATAACTTTGCTGTAAATAAAAACCTTGACAAGTACATTGCTGATGAAATTGCATCTAATGGCGGATACGACTCGGCACTTGTTGCCAAATTGCGTCAAAGCAATTTTACTGCATTTACATATGCTAACGAGTCAACTCCTGTATCAGTTGTTGCAAAGAAACTTAATCCCAAGTCAGTACTGAACAATGATGCTGCAAAGGGTTATTTCATGTCGCTGATTGATGGTGTTGCAAATGAGCAGGTAATGCATTACTATACTGATAATCTTATTAATGACAACGTTGACTATCGCAATCTTATCAACGAGTATCGTGATGGAATGCTGTTGTTTGAAATAAGCAATCGTAAGGTATGGGAAGGTGCAAGCAAAGACACTACAGGCTTGAATAACTTCTTTGAAGCTAACAAGGTTAAGTATGCTTGGGGCAATGATCCTCACTTCAAAGGTATCATCTTGAGTGCTAAGAGCGATTCTATTATGGATGCAGTTAAGGCTGATATTGAAACATTTGGTCGCACTGATTCGTTGACAACTCTTTTGCATAAGAAATATACCAATAACATCAAGATGGAGCGAATGGTAGTTGCCAAGGGTGAAAATAAGGCTGCTGACTACTTGTTCTTTAACGGTCCTGCAATAACAAGCGGTGCTTATACCAAGGTTATGGTACTTGAAGGCGGTTTGATTTATGCTCCCGAAACTCTTAATGATGTTAAGGGACAGGTTACCAACGACTATCAAGAAGTACTTGAAAAGAAATGGATGGACGAGCTGAAAGCTAAATATCCAGTAACAGTATACAAGAAAGTTCTTAAGCAAATTAAGTAATTTTCGTCTTATAATAGGAATGAAAGGGTCGAGTAAACACTCGACCCTTTTTGTTTATCTAATATAGTTTTGAGTCCATTGTGTGCCAACAATGTATTTTTTAACATAGCAATAACACTTTTAAGTAAATAAGATTTTGTAAAGTGGCAAAAAATGAAGAAATTTGCATATAATTTCGCAATAAAGTGGCGATACATAAAACTGATAGATTACAATTATGAATATAAGATTTATTTTTGCTTGCCTTTTGGCTGTAATTTCGTTAAATGCATTTTCTCAAAACAGTGTTGCTGAGGAGATTGCGTGGGTTGTAGGTGATGAACCCATTTTCAAGAGTGATATTGAAGAGCAGTACCTTAGCCTTCAATCAGAGCGTATGACTATCGATGGCAATCCTTACTGCATAATTCCTGAACAGATGGCTATTGACAAATTGTTCTTGCACCAGGCCAAGATTGATACAGTAGTTGTTCAAGATTCACAAATTGCCAGAGAAGTAGAAAGCCGTCTTAACTATTTTATCGCCAACCTTGGTTCAAAGGAAAAAGTTGAAGAATATTTCCACAAGCCATTTGCATCGTTGCGTGAGAAGATTGCCGATATGATTCGCGATCAGTATAGCATTCAACAAGTACAAAGTGGTCTTACCAAGAAAGTGAAGGCTACACCTGCCGAGGTACGCAAATATTTCAATACTCTACCTAAGGATTCTCTTCCTTATATACCGAAGCAAGTTGAGGTGCAAATCATAACTATCAATCCTGTGATTCCGCAACAAGAGATTGATGAAATAAAGGCACGCTTGCGCGACTACTCACAACGCATTACTAATGGTGAGGCAGAGTTCTCGACAATGGCTATCCTTTATAGCGAAGATAAATCAACTGCAGTATATGGTGGTGAAACAGGTTTCTTGAGTCGTTCTGCATTGCTTCCCGAGTATGCTACAGCAGCATTTAACCTCAACGATACTAAAAAGGTTTCAAACATCGTTGAAACAGAAGATGGTTTCCACATCATTCAGTTGATAGAGAAACGTGGTGACCGCATAAATACTCGTCAAATCCTGCTTCGTCCTAAAATTTCAGACAAAGACTTGACCGAAGCAATTGCTCGTCTTGATACAATCAAGAAGGAAATTGTTGCAGGTAAGGCTAAGTTTGAAGAAGCAGCATTATTCTTGTCACAAGATAAGGATTCTCGCAACAACAATGGTATAATGCTTAATGAGGTTACTCATACCAATCTTTTTGAGATGTCACAACTTCCATCAGAGGTTGGTAAGCTTATCGACAAAATGAATGTTGGTGACATCAGTGAACCATTTGTAATGATTAACAAGAAGAATCAGCGCGAGCAGGTTGCAATTGTTAAATTGCATAAGCGTATTGAAGGACATACTGCTGACCTCGCCGAAGATTACCAAACGCTCAAGGATCTTTATGAGAATCACAAGAAAGCAAAGATTATTGACGACTGGGTTAAGGATAAACAAAAGAACACTTATGTTTATATAGAAGACGGTTGGCGCAACTGTGAATTTAAATATGACTGGTTGCATAATGGTACAACCTCAACTTCTAAATAAAATCGAAAGCCAACGGAGTTATATTAATGAGAAACAATTACATACCTGAGAATATCAATTGGCACAAGATAGCATTTGCATTCTTGTGCCTTTGCACTATATTCACTGGTATAATAATATTTGAACCTGTTGCTTGGGCTTCAACTCCACAAAAGCCTAAGGCGGTTAAAGCAGGTGCAAAACCTCGTCACATCTCTAGAATAACACCTCAAATTCCTAAAGTAAACAGGTACCAGAAGGATAAAGTCTTTCTGGAGAATGCCGATTTACTTACTGCTGACGAAAGAATCAGTACAGATTATCAAGTGTTAAAGGGTAATGTGCGATTCCGTCGTGGTGATATGTATATGTTTTGTGATAGTGCATATTTCTATGAAGCAACAAGTTCGCTTGACGCGTTTGGAAATGTAAAAATGACTCAAGCTGATACACTATTCGTTTATGCTGACATTATGCACTATTATGGCGAGGATCAAGTTGCCCAATTGCGACATCATGTAAGACTAGAAAATCGCAATACCACATTGCTTACTGATAGTCTTGATTATGAGATCACATCTAATGTTGGGTATTATTTTGATGGCGGAACTATCGTCGATAGCAAAAATAATACAGAACTCACCTCGCGTTATGGTCGCTATGAGCTTGACACGAAACAAGCCGAATTCTCGACCGATGTACACCTCATTAATGACAAGTACACTATGGAGACCAACTTGTTGCAATACAATACCGGTACACACATCGCAAAGATCATTGATGAGACTCGCATTGAGAGCGATAGCAATGTTGTGATTACAACAAGTGGTTGGTATAATACATCGGCCGACGATGCTACACTATATGATCGTTCACAACTATATGCTAAAGACGGCAAGACTTTAGTAGGTGATACGGTTTATTACAATCGCTCGTTCAACTATGGTGAGGCAAAAGGTAATGTTGTAATTACCGATCCTAAAAACAAAGTTATTCTCGACGGCGACTATGGTTATCATGACGATAATTCTCACTACAGTTATGTAACAAAGCGTGCTCGTGCACGTGAGTTCTCACAAAAGGATACAATCTATCTACATGCCGACACCTTGTGTACACTGATGAACGATGACTCTGTTAGAATTCTTAAAGCATTCAAGGGTGTAAGATTTTATCGTAGTGACATTCAGGGCATATGTGATTCATTGCAACTTTCGGTTGCTGATACAATCTTGAATTTGTATCGTCATGCAGTTGTATGGAATAATGACCGACAAATATCAGGAAATGAAATCAATGTTCACATCAACGATAGCACAGTAGACTGGGCGACACTTCCTAATTTTGGATTCATGGCCGAATTGATTGGAGAATCTTATTACGACCAGTTGAGTGCAAAGAAGATGAGGGCAACCTTTGTCAACAAAGAATTGCGTGAGCTCGATGCCAATGGCAATGTTCAAGTGATTATGTATCCTCAAGAAAGTGACTCGACATACAACAAAATGGTTCATGCTGAATCCAGTTATCTGAAACTGAACTTAAAACCTAAGCAAGAAGTCGAAAAGATATCGATGTGGCCCGAGGTTACTGGTAAAGTAGTGCCATTGTTCTTAGTGAGGAAATCTGATATGTTCTTGCCAGAATTTGTATGGCATGATGCACTGAGACCTAAGAGTCCTGACGAGATATTTGATGTCAGTGACGAGATGAAACAATTAATGTCGACTCCTGAGAAATCAAGTAGGAGATCTCATAAATAGATGTAGACAATGAGTGATGTAATTAAATTATTACCCGATGCAGTAGCCAATCAGATTGCTGCGGGTGAAGTTATTCAAAGACCAGCTTCAGTTATCAAGGAGTTGGTTGAGAATGCTATTGACGCTCAAGCTACATCAGTCCAAATCATATTAAAGGATGCTGGTCGCACTTTGATACAGATTATCGACAATGGTATTGGCATGAGCGATACCGATGCCCGATTAGCATTTGAACGCCATAGCACATCCAAGATACACACTGCCGATGACGTGTTCTCGTTTCGAACAATGGGATTTAGAGGCGAAGCGTTGGCATCAATTGCCGCTATTTCTCAACTGGAATTACGCACTCGCAAGAAAGATGCTGAACTCGGTACCAAAATCATAATAAACGCATCAAAATGCGAGAGTCAGGAACCAGATGTATGCCCGGTAGGTTCTAACTTTCAAATTAAGAATCTATTCTATAATGTTCCAGCTCGTCGCAAGTTCCTAAAGAGTAACCAGGTTGAACTCAGTAATATTGTTAAGGAATTTGAGAAACTTGCATTAGTTAACAACACTGTAGACTTTACACTTATTCATAATGGTACAGTTATGTACAAGTTGCAAGGAGGAAGTTTCTTGCAACGCATTACTAACTTGATAGGTCGCAGTATCGAGTCACAGCTTATTCCTATAGACATAGATACTACACTCGTAAAGATAACAGGTTATATAGGCAAACCAGCCAATGCTCGCAAACGCAACTATTTACAATACTTATTTGTTAATGAGCGTTTTATGCGTCATCCTTATTTTCACAAGGCAATACTCAAGTCATATGACCAACTTGTTCCCGATGATGAACAGCCCAATTTCTTCTTGAGATTTGAGGTAGATCCTGAGAATATTGATGTAAATATACATCCCACTAAAACCGAAATCAAGTTTGAAAACGAGATTCCTATTTGGCAAATTCTCAATGCGGGAGTAAAAGAGGCTTTGGGTCGTTTCAGCGAAACACCATCTATTGACTTCGATATAACTGATGCACCTGAAATTCCTGCATATACTGCAGCACCCTCATTCAATAGTAAACCTGAAATTGAAGTTGACCGCAGTTATAATCCTTTTAAGCAAGGAAACGGCAATAAACATCATCACAACCAGGTGACAAGCAACTGGGAGGAGTTATTCAAAAACTTTGAGAAGAAATCTCAAAATAGTTCTTCCCAAGATGTAACTGCTACAGATATCAATTCTATTGTTACAGTTACAGACGATCCTATTGAACAAACCGTATTTGGGAATGAAACCCATCAGCAATCGTCATATATACAACTTAAGACAAAATATATAGTTTCTACTATCAAGTC
>JAGHTV010000396.1 GCA_018065165.1 Candidatus Sodaliphilus fimicaballi
AACTGTAGTGTGTGAGTGACCACCAATTACAAGGTCGATATAGTGACTACTCCTAATAACATCGCAATCGTTGGGCTCGCCGGGAGCTTCGGTAATGTAACCAATGTGTGACAGCATCACTACGTAGTCAACCTTCTGAACCTCCTTAAGGTACTTGGCAGTTGCATCGGCAACATCGATTGAACGCAGGTAGTGCAGTCCCTTGAAATTCTTCTCGCTGATGATGCCCTCGGGACAAACATTGATACCCATAACAGCAACTCGCTTGTCGCCAAAGGTCTTAATCATATAAGGCTTTACCAAGCCAGCCATCTTAGTGTTGCTGAAGTCATAGTTAGCACTCAACTTCTCGGCTTTTACATTCTTGTAGAAGTAGTATGTGCTGTCGATACCGTTGTCCATCTCGTGGTTACCCCATATAACAGCATCATAACCAAGGCTGTCGATAGCAGCATACTCTACAGCACCGCCATAGAGCGAGAAGTATACATTGCCTTGTACAGCATCACCAGCGTGGAGGGTCATGGTGTACTTGTTCTCGCTACGCACCTTGTCGTAGATAGCACGGCGGCGCAACGCTCCACCCATACCGTCGCTGGCAGGGTCAATCTGACTGTGAGTGTCGTTTACGGCGATAATAGTCACATGCTCGGCCTGAGCAGCAGGCATAATAAATGCCGCTGTCAGCACTGCCCAAAAGAGGTTCTTGAATTTCATCATATACGTTTTATTAGTTATAAATTATTCTACACAATCTTTCAATTTACAAATTTAACCATTTTAAGTGAATAATTAAAGCGAAAATAGCCAAAACTACCCCTACCCTGTTTATTTTATAAACAGAACAGAAAAATAGAACAAAAAAATGCCATTCACAACAACTCGTTGCAAATGGCATTATGGGAAACGAAATCGGTTACAGAGAACCTCTATCTAATGATTACTTTGTGATGAGACCTGTACCTGTCATGTCGGCGGGTTGCTCAAGACCCGTGATTTGAAGGATTGAAGGAGCGACATCGGCAAGGCGACCGTCAGCAACCTTAGCGTCCTTGTTTGCAGTAACGTAAACGAAGGGAACGGGGTTCAGTGAGTGAGCAGTGTTCACGCTACCGTCCTCGTTTATAGCATTGTCGGCATTACCGTGGTCGGCGATGATG
>JAGHTV010000048.1 GCA_018065165.1 Candidatus Sodaliphilus fimicaballi
TCATAGTCCTCTGAGTCGAGGTTGACAATCTTGCGACCCTTGATAAAGTCCAGGCTCAGTGCCTCGGCACCGCTCATGCCGTCTTCCTCGTTGGTGGTAGTGAGAACCTCAAGGGCGGGGTGAACGAGAGTGTCGTCGGTAAGAATAGCCAGAGCCATAGACAGACCTACACCATTGTCGGCACCCAGCGAAGTGCCTTCGGCCTTCATCCAGCGTACCCCATTCTCGTCCTCCTCGATGTAAGAGCGTATCTCGTCGTTCAAGGGCTCAAACTTGCGACCATCGCGCAGGTAATCGTCCTTAGCCACGCACACCATGTCCATGTGGTTGAGAATCACTACAGGCTCGGCATTTTCATAACCGGGAGTGGCAGGTTTCTCGATAACGACGCAGTTCTCGGCATCGCGGCGATATTTAAGACCATGTTTCTCGGCAAACTCGCACAGATAGTCGGCAACTTTACCTTCGTGGTGTGAGGGGCGAGGAACCTTGTTCAACTCGCTGAAAATCTCATAAAAAGACTGTTTCATAGTGGTATATCTTTAAAGCGTTAATATATTTCGTTTCACTGCAAATTTACTAATTCATTCCCACATACCAAACATTAGAAAACATAAAAAACGCAAATATTTCACTCTGCGTTAAATAAACGTAAATTATTAAATTCTCTATAGTAGTGAGCTCGGTATTGTGCCGGGCTTTATTGTTTTAAAGTTCGATGGCTTGTGATTTTTAGGAAGCGACGCAGGTATAGTACTGCCGCGATAGACAGTGCTACAGGAAATGCCATCCACACGCCCAGCGCTCCCCAGTTGAGCGTGACGCCCAGCAGGTAACTCAATGGCAGTGACACGACGATGTAGGCAAAGAAAGAGTATGGGATGAGCATGTTTACATCGCCCAGGCCACGCAGGGCGTTGGCAAATGTGCACTGTATGCCGTCGCCCAGCTGATACAGCACCAGCGGATAGGCGAGCACGGCCACGATGGCGGCAACCTCGGCATTGTCGGTAAACATGAGTGAAATCTCATGTCGCAGTGAGAAAGCAACGATGCTCAGGATTACACCACACATAAATATCATTTGCCAGCCGGCAAATGCAGCGTGACGCACTCCTAGGGTGTTGCGCAGGCCGTTGTAGTTGCTCACGCGTATTGTCACAGCGTTAGAAATGCCTATGTAGAACATGAATATGAAGTTGGTGAGGCTCAGCATCACCTGGTTGGCAGCAAGCACATTGGTGCCCATCCATCCCAGGAAGATGGCGACGACGGTAAACGATGCCGTCTCGAGACCCATCTGTATGGCTATGGGCCAGCCTAGCTTGTTGAGCAGCAGCACATCCTTCAGGCTAGCCTTGCGAGTGTGCCACAGGGCTACATAGTGTTTATACTTTGGACGTAGGAAGAATACCGATACTGTGAGTATCAGGATAACGATGCGAGACGATGTAGTTGCCCAACCTGCTCCCTCGATGCCCATCTCGGGAAATCCGCAGTGTCCAAAGATCAGCAACCAGTTGCCCACCACATTCCACACATTGCCTATGAGCATGATGGTCATGGCCACGATGGTGTCGTTAATGCTGTCGGTAAACTGCTTGAAAGCATTGTTCACTACAACAAATGGTAGTGACAGTATCTGTATGACCAGGTATGGACGCATGAGCGGTAACAGTTCCTCAGGTTGCCCCAGGAGGGGTAGCAGGAAGTACAGTCCCACAAGTGCAATGATGATGAGTGCCCCTTGTATTGCATTGGCCACCACGCTGCTCTTGAGTATCTCTACAATGCGTGACTTGTTGCCTTGAGCATAGTAGGCTCCTATTTGCGACACGGCACCTATCGAGAATCCTATGGTAAGCAGGAATCCCAGCAAGAACATGCTGTTTATGAATCCCACCGCTGCAAGCTCCTCGGTCGAGTGCCGGCCTACCATGATGTTGTCGGCCAGATTCTGGAATGTGAGTCCCACATGGCCTATCATGATGGGCAAGCCTAGCTTAAACAGCGCCTTGTATTCCTTAGGATAATAAAATCTCATACCATTGCTTATTGAATACAAAATTAGCGACTATTTTTCACATAGAAAAGAATAATTGCCATTATGTATCACAACTTGTTGCTACTGTAGCAATAATAGGCAGTGTTTTGCTTGACGATTTTCTTGTATAGCACTTGTCGATGTGAATGCTGTAATCAACAAGGTGCTTGGATTATAATAAAGTGAGTTAAGAATAAAAAATGAGCCTCCCATAGCTTAGTTGCTGTGGGAGGCTCTACTTATATTAGTATGGAGTGTAATCAGTAGTTGTTCTTCTTGAGGTACTCAATGAGTATGTTTCCCATCATGGGATTGTGCCATATGTATGAGCCGTGATCCTCTCCCTTGACTATCTTCAGCTCGCCGTGGGGCAGACTCTCGGCAATGAGCTTGGTGTGCTCGGCAGTGATGAGGTCGTTTTCGCCAGCACACACCAGCACGGGGATAGTTATCTTGGCCATGTCGTCCTTGGTCATGTTAGGCTCCAGATACATCATCTTAACCAGCGGTGGCATGCTGTCGGTGTTCTCGTTGGTGCCAAAAATGTCCTTGAACATCTTCTCGTCTATGGCATTGGTGGCGGTGATGTTGGCTCCACTAGTCACTAGCAGCGAGCATGTGCCAGGATGCATGCTCTCGAGCTCAAGTGCTACGATGCCACCGTCGCTCCAGCCATATACTGCAGGCTTCTCGATACCCTTTGCCTTGATGAATGCTAGCACATCCTCGGCCATGTCCTTGTAGTGATACTCTTCCAGTCGCTCGTTGGCGCCCTGTCCGCGTGAGTCCATGGCATACACTTTGTAGCCTGCCTGTGCCAGTTGGCGCTGGGCTGTCTCTAAGTCGTTGTGGCTGCCGCCATTGCCGTGAATCAGGATTACGGGTTTGCCCTTGCCCTCGACGGCATAGAACATCTTGAGACCGTCGTGTTCAAAGGTATCGGTGTAGCTCTCATATTTCTCGCAACTGCACATCATTACGGCAGCCGCAAGTATCATAAATAGTGTTCTCATCTTTGTTTATTGGTTTATCTTATAAGTATTCTTATCCCATGATGTATTTGCCCAGGTGGGGTATGCGTTGCATGAGCACGCTTAACACTGCCACGGTGACAAACGTGAGCAGTGCAGTGCCAAGTATCTCGATGGGGGTAGTCCATATGCCCAACATACCGTCGGCGCCTATGCCCAGCGAGTCACGCATCATGGCCGACACTGTTGCCAGTACTATCATGTGGCAAAGGTACATACCATAGCTGGCACGTGACACCTTGAGCAGCACAGTGTTGTAGAAGGTTCCGTGAGCATTTATCTTGCGCATCATCATAATTGAGCCTATTGCCATGAGTGCGACGCCCAGTGTGTCATATCCCCATGTAGTCTCCCACCACACAGCCTGGTCGAGACCTCCTGTCGTGGGAAAACTGTTATTGCCTGTAACAAGTACGCGACGAATGAATCCTCCAGCAGTGATGGCAAATCCTGCCACATACAGCGGAACGGCCTTGGCCAGCGTGCGACCCCATGACTCTACCTGAGCAAAGCGGCGGAAGTACAGTCCCAGCAGCAAGAATCCCATAAATCCGCTCAGGTAGTAGAATGTGCCATAGGTGTTCCAGCTAGCCTCTCCCCATAGCGGATACAAAGCCTGGCGTGGAATGCCTGTGGGCCCGTAAGTGAT
>JAGHTV010000149.1 GCA_018065165.1 Candidatus Sodaliphilus fimicaballi
CGGTACAGGTTGTTGTGCTATCGAGTTCATGTGCTTGGGCGCTGCTCGTTACGACATGGCCCGTTTCGGTTTTGAGGTTGCCCGCAATTCTCCCCGTCAGGCCGACTACATCATGTGCCAGGGTACAATCACCTATCGCATGGCTCCAGTGCTCAAGCGCCTCTACGAACAGATGGCCGAGCCCAAGTATGTTATCGCTTGTGGTAGCTGTGCAGTGAGCGGTGGACCCTTTACCAAGAGCTATTGCGTGGTTAAGGGCATTGAAGACATCGTTCCCGTTGACGTCTTCATCCCCGGATGTCCTCCCCGCCCCGAAGCATTCTTCTATGGCCTTATGCAGTTGCAACGCAAAATCAAGGTGCAAAAGTACTTTGGTGGCGTAAACCGCAAGGAGAAACTCACCGACGAGCTCAAGCAGCTTAAATATGCTGGCGCCGACAAGAAGTAAGATTAATGACAACTCATTATAATAATATGGCTGAATTACAATCTAAAATAAGCGCACTGTGCCCACAAGCACAATTTGACACCGAGGGCGAGTTCCTCATGGTGACTGTTGACGACGCTCAGTGGCACGCGCTGGCCAAGGACCTCAAAGAGAAACTCCACTTTGACTTCCTTACTGCTGTAGTTGGTGTTGACTGGAAAGAGGCGCTGGGTTGCGTTTACTACCTGACCAACACTGAGACTCACGAGATAATTCATGTGAAGGTTGCCACTACCGACCGCGAGAACCCACGCTTGCACAGCGTGAGCGACATTTGGGATGTGGCCAACTATCAAGAACGCGAGGTTTATGACTTCTTTGGCATCGTGTTCATCAATCACCCCGACATGCGTCGCTTCTTCTTGCGTAACGACTGGGTAGGTCACCCACTGCGCAAGGACTATGACGCTAGCGAGGAACTTAACCCCCTGCGTCTCGACGACGAGATGAACGAGGACTATACCTGCAAGTGGGTAGAGGACGAGAATGGCAAGGTTAAGAAGGTAGAAGGTAAAGTATTTGAAGACGACGAGTATGTAATCAACGTAGGTCCACAGCACCCCTCAACTCACGGTGTAATGCGCTATCGCGTTTCGCTCGACGGTGAGATGGTCAAGAAGGTTGACGTTGTATCAGGTTACATCCATCGCGGTATCGAGAAGTTGTGTGAAGGTCTCG
>JAGHTV010000219.1 GCA_018065165.1 Candidatus Sodaliphilus fimicaballi
ACTATTGTGGACAGTAGTGTTGCTGGCGTGCTCGGGGGCCGCTTGGGCCGAGCAAGTGACGGCGACATTTGACTTCAGCAGTCCACAATCACTCGCTGCCATGGGCCTGGCGACACCCACGAGCAGCGTGCGAACCAACATCACCTCTCCCATCACCAAGCAGGGGGTGACAATGACGCCATCAACAAGTCCTGTACCACAAGTAACCTATTACAAAGAGGCTTATAACCTGTACATGTTCAGCAACACATCAATCACGCTGAGCGTGCCCGATAACGGTGTCATCACTGGCGTAACCTTCACAGGACTTTACGAAACAGTCAACATGAAGGCCAGCACAGGTACAATAAGCGGCCTCGAGTGGAGCGGCAGCACCGGTTCGCTCAAATTGACTGCCACTGGTTCAAACACTATCTATTCTGTTACAGTGACCTACACAGCCGGCATTCCCATCGAGACAGTTACCGGTCTGGGTGAATTCAGAAAAGTGCCCGACGGAACTGTAGCACGCCTGTATCTGCCCGACGACTACAATTGTCGCGTTACCCATGCAAGTGAGGATGGAGCTGAAGTTTACCTGCGCGACAAGACTGGTGCAATCATGCTCGACAACGTTGACGCAAGTCGCACATTCAAGCACGGCCAGCACATTGCAGGATGGATAACCGGTAAGTCTTATTACAAGGACGGCATGTTCAAACTCGTTGCCGATGGTGCGTTTACCAACACCTCGCAACTCGTGATTGCCGATGCTGTAACAGAAAAAGTCATTACCCCCACAACCATTTCAGCAGCTGCACTCCTGAAACATGCTGCTAACTGGATCAAGGTAGAGAACATGAAGATGCAAAACGGCAAGGCTGTGGCCGACGACAATGAAATCTCCATCAACAACTTGTATAACCTGGGGGTTACTGATATGTTTGTCACACCTTACAACGAAGCAACATTCGACTTCGTGGGTCTATCGGTGCCCACCGCTAACGGTCTCACATTAATACCTACATGTGAAAACGGAAATCAGCCTGTTACATATGTTGTAAAGGAAGATGTGCCATTTGTAGCACCTCAAACAAACATTCCCAACACAGCCGTGCGTTTAGACCGCAAACTCACCGGCAACCAGTGGAACACTTATGTGCTGCCATTTAATATGTCGCGTTATAGCGGCACGGTAATGGAACCCAAACAACTTGCCAACGGTACACTCACCTTCAGCAAGGTCAGCGGACAAATTGCAGCAAATAAGCCCTATCTTTTCAAACCCAGTGCCGATAACAACGACGCAGTGGTGTTCAAGGGCGTTACTCTATATGCTGGCGGAGCGACTACAGTGAACGGCATGACCGGCATGTACAACCCAACATTCGTCAACTCGACGGTCACAGCACTTGCCTACATGGGCGACACCCCTGTGCTCGTCAAGGTAGAGGCAACAGAGTTGCCCACAACACACGCCTACTTTACTGGAGTCAATATGCTGAATGTCAACGGCCAGTACATCTCATTGTATGGTGACATCAACGCCGACGGAGATGTTGACATTGCCGATGTAAACTCTATAATTAATGTCATACTAAAGACAAACGGCACTGAAGCAATCGATGGCGATGTGAATGGAGACGGCGCTGTAGACATTGCCGATGTGAACAAGATAATTAACATAATCTTGGGTCTGGATAGCACACCCGATGTGGTGCTTCACTCACCAAGTGTAAATATTAACGCTAAATAAAAGGAGGACATGAAGATGAAAAAGACAATTCTCGCCCTCCTGGGCTTAAGCACAATATTTAGTGTCATGGCAGCCGAGCAACTGCCCATATCAGTAACCGTAAAACTGAAGAACAACACCGATGTAACCTACAAGCAGGCCGAACTCGACAGCATCAGCTACATAGGCGGCCAGTGGGGCGAAACCGACGCCATAGGTGTGAAGTTCTACCTCAAGGGTACAGGCATGAGTGTTGACTACCTGTTCTCACAAATGGATGAGTACATCATTAACGACACGCCAGACCCTATCTCTAACAACAGCAACTGCAACCGTCTGTCAAAGAAGTATGACGGCAGCAAGTATATGTACAACCTGGAGTGGCCCCGCATCAACGAGACCGACAACAACAGCTACAGCGTCAAGAGCA
>JAGHTV010000433.1 GCA_018065165.1 Candidatus Sodaliphilus fimicaballi
GGTTATCAACATAGCGGCAAGCCGCTATGTATATTGCCCTACGGGCAAGTCTGAGAAATGTCCATTATAACGCGCGATGGGAGAAATCATCTCTATAGATATAGAGATCCTGCTATTGTAACAACTACAGGTTTATTTCTTGTTTTTTGCCTTGACGAGGATGTGAGCCTTCGGCAGGAAAGTGATGGCGTGAGCACATGGTTTTATCTGTAAGCTTGCTTATTATAAAATCTCGTGCTCATGCCGTCAGAGGCGATAGCCTCCATCCTCGGCAAGGGGTTTTTATTGGTTTTTGTTATTTTTTCGCTAAAACACAGCAACTATCCCCCACTAAATTTCCACTGATCCAATAATACAGGCATAAGGCAACTATCAATATATAATATAGGCAAGGTAAGTATAGAGACACAAAAAAAGAAAATATTTTTATTATGTTTTTATTGCTTCGCATAGAAAATGGCTTGCTCCGCAAGCAAAATGTAATTACCTCACAAGTAGAGTATTTTAATATAATATAGGTATAGATACAACAAAAAACGAGTCACAGCGTCCCGTGTCGTGGCAACGCTATGCTCGTTTTTTTTAGCTTAACTGTTCAGTGCTACTGTTTAGGCGTTCTTAGCCTTTTCAACGATAGCCTTGAAAGCCTCGGGGTTATTCATTGCCAGGTCGGCAAGAACCTTGCGGTTGATTTGGATACCAGCCTTGTGGATGGGACCCATCAACTTGCTATAAGAGAGGTCCTCGAGACGTGCTGCAGCATTGATACGCTGAATCCAAAGTGCACGGAAGTTGCGCTTTTTCTTCTTACGGTCAGCATAAGCATAAGTAAGACCCTTCTCCCAAGTATTCTTGGCAACGGTCCAGACGTTCTTGCGAGCGCCGAAATAACCTCTTGTAAGTTTTAAGATTTTCTTGCGTTTAGCTCTTGAAGCTACGTGATTTACTGATCTTGGCATTTTTTTAAATCGTTTTGAATGTCAGCGGCTTGACAAGCAAGCTCTTTGAGCTGGGCATTCGGTTAGTAATAAAAATGATAAAAATCTCTTTTGAAAGATGTTTAAAAAGGTGTGAGAATTACTTCTTCACAAGCATCAGCTTAACAGAGTTAATGTTAGCGCTGTCAACGAGACTAACGTGAGTCAATCTTCTCTTTTGCTTCTTAGTCTTCTTTGTCAAGATGTGACTTTTGTAAGCATGACCTCTTTTGATCTTTCCTGTTCCGGTAAAGGAGAACCTTTTTTTGGCACCGGAATTAGTTTTAACTTTTGGCATTTTGTTGTTGTTTAAAAAAATAATTATTAATTACCGGGGACCAGGCACTTACCAAGCCTAATACCCCTTTTTTGTTTGTTCGTAGTAATAAACTTTATTACTCTTCAGTTGCAGGTTTTTCTTCTTTCTTCTTGGGAGCGGCCTTGCGAGGCGACATCATGATAGTCATGCGCTTGCCCTCGAGAACGGGAAGCTGATCAACCTTGCCATACTCCTCCAGGTCGTTAGCAAAACGCAGGAGCAACTCCTCGCCTTGTTCCTTGAAGAGGATTGAACGTCCCTTGAAGAATACGTAAGACTTAACCTTAGAACCTTCCTTGAGGAACTCCATGGCGTGCTTGAGCTTGAAGTTGTAGTCGTGCTCGTCGGTTTGAGGACCGAAACGTATTTCCTTAACTACGACCTTAACGCTCTTAGCCTTTTGTTCCTTGAGGCGCTTGCGCTGTTGGTACATGAACTTTTGGTAATCCATCACACGGCAAACGGGAGGTTGAGCCATGGGAGCGATTTCAATCAAATCGAGCTCAAGGTTGTCGGCAATCTTAAGAGCCTGAGCAATGGGATAGATACCCTCTTCTACATTATCGCCAACGAGACGCACTTCGCGAGCGCGAATCTCATCGTTGATAGCGTGAGAGTCCTTGTCTTTCTTGCCGCCTTGCTGACGACGACCGCCTTGCTGACGTGCTGCGGGGTTGTTGCCCGCGGGTGTTGATGGACGCTTGGGTCCTGACCAATAAGGTTTTTTCTGCATTAAATAATAATAAAGTTAATATAAAAGTTCAAGCATTATCACAACCCGTTGCCCTACCGAGAACAACAGGTTGAGGTATTACTTATTCATCATTGCTGCAACTTCAGCATTGATTTCGGTTGCAAAGGTAATAATTTTTTTCGAACCTTTATCACCTTCGCCCTGTTTTCTTACTGAAACTTCTTCATTTGAAGCCTCTTTTTCACCTACAATGAGCAAATAAGGTATGCGTTTGAGCTCATTGTCGCGAATTTTCTTACCAATCTTCTCGTTGCGATCGTCGATGATGGCACGCACATCGTTGTCGTTGAGAGCCTCAACTACATGTTGTGCATACTCGTTGTACTTCTCGCTGATGGGGAGAACTACGACCTGATCGGGAACGAGCCACAAGGGCAACTTGCCTGCAGTGTGCTCGAGGAGCACAGCCACGAAGCGCTCGAGTGAACCGAATGGTGCACGGTGAATCATGATGGGACGGTGCTTCTGGTTGTCGGCACCAGTGTACTCGAGACCGAAGCGCTCGGGCAGGTTGTAGTCAACCTGGATAGTACCCAGCTGCCAGCGACGACCCAGCGCATCCTTAACCATGAAGTCGAGCTTGGGACCATAGAATGCAGCCTCACCCTCGACCTGCTTAGCGGGCAGACCCTTCTCAGCACAAGCCTCGATGATAGCCTGCTCGGCACGCTGCCAGTTCTCGTCACTACCCACATACTTGGTAGGATTCTTGGGATCGCGCAATGAGATTTGAGCCTCATACTCGAAACCGAACACGCCCAGGATGTGGTTGATGATGTCCATAACATTGAGGAACTCTTGCTTGAGTTGCTCGGGAGTACAATACAGGTGGGCATCGTCTTGTGTGAACGAGCGAACGCGAGTCAAGCCGTGGAGCTCACCACTCTGCTCATAGCGATATACTGTACCAAACTCGGCGAAGCGTAAGGGAAGATCCTTATAGCTGCGGGGAGATGTACGGAAGATCTCGCAGTGGTGGGGGCAGTTCATGGGCTTCAACAGGTATTCCTCGCCCTCCTCGGGTGTGTGGATGGGTTGGAATGAGTCCTTACCATACTTAGCGTAGTGACCGCTGGTAACATACAGGTTCTTGTTACCAATGTGCGGAGTGATTACCTGCAGGTAACCATATTTCTTCTGGATCTTAGCCAGATAGTCTTGCAGACGGTTGCGCAGAGCGGCACCCTTGGGCAGCCACAATGGCAGACCCATACCTACATTCTGTGAGAATGCGAAGAGCTCCATGTCCTTACCTATCTTGCGGTGGTCACGCTTCTTAGCCTCCTCGAGCAGAGTAAGATACTCGTCGAGCATTGACTTCTTGGGGAATGTGATACCGTAAACACGTACCAACTGGGGACGCTTCTCGTCGCCACGCCAGTAAGCACCAGCGAGCGAAAGAATCTTCACAGCCTTGATGGGTGCAGTGTTGGGGATGTGCGGACCACGGCACAGGTCGGTGAAATTACCTTGTGTATATGTAGTGATGTGACCATCTTCGAGCTCGTTGATAAGCTCGCACTTGAGGGTCTGACCTGCGTCGCCGAAGAACTTCAGCGCGTCGGCCTTGCTGATGTCGCGGCGAACAACGTCCTCCTTGCGAGCCACCAGCTCCAACATCTTTTTCTCAATCTTAGCGAAGTCGGCACTTGTCAGTGTGTTCTCACCCGGATCGATGTCATAGTAGAAACCATTCTCAATAGCGGGACCAATACCGAACTGTACACCCTTGTAGAGCTCTTGCAGAGCCTCGGCAAGAAGGTGAGCCGATGTGTGCCAGAAGGCGTGCTTGCCCTCTTCGTCTTCCCACTTGAAGAACTTGATTGCACCGTCGTGAGTAATGGGGCGAGAAATGTCCCAATCTTCGTCGTTTAATGTAGCTGCCAGAATGTTACGAGCCAGTCCGGCGCTAATGCTCTCAGCAACCTGCAACGGAGTTACGCCGTCTTCAAATTGCTTGATGTTTCCATCAGGAAATGTAATGTTAATCATAAAGTTTATAATTTAGTTGTTTAGATAGTGCCATACAACGGCACTATGTGGTTTGTGAAATAGCCTACAAATTTACTACTATATTTTGTAATTTACAACATTTTAGGCTATTGTTTAAAAAAATAATTAGGGCTATCGCTGTAATGGCGATAGCCCTTTGATAAAGTCTTATATTATTTTTAGCAGGGTATTCTATACTTATTGTCCCTTGAATGCTTAAAAACGCGAACCTTCAGCCCGCTCAAGTCGTGCATGTTCCTTTCCGAGGCCTACGCTCACTTACGCTCGCTACGACCCTACGCATGTTGACAGAGGTTCGCTGGTCGCGGCACGGGCTTCGCCCACTTACCGCTGCTCACTCTGCCGAGCTCGCTACGCTCGGT
>JAGHTV010000187.1 GCA_018065165.1 Candidatus Sodaliphilus fimicaballi
TTATGGAACGCGGAAAAGAGACTTGCCGGGCGCTGAAAGACCTGCGCCAGCGCATTGCCGATGCTAACGGCATTGCTTACACTCCCACCGAGTGCCACCACAAGGGCGACTGCGCGGGCACATGCCCTGCGTGCGAAGCCGAGGTGCAGTACATTGAGCAGCAGCTCTCGCTGCGCCGCATGCTGGGCAAAGCCGTCGTCGTAGCCGGCCTTAGCTTAGGAGTTGCATCGTGTACTAACGCAACAGCACAGGCTCAGAATGCATGCGACACAGTCGCTGCACAGCAAACCAGCAATGATGAAGCAATCAAGGGAGAAGTTGCACAAAGTAACGAAGGACTCCTCTATGACACGGTTCCTCCCGTTGAGGGGGAGATCAGGGCCCCAGAATGTGACTATGACAAAGATGCGATTTTGAAGATAGCCGAAAATATGCCAGTATTCCCCGGTGGAGACGAAGCGCTGTACAAATTCATTACTGAGCATCTCGTCTATCCTGAGCAGGCGGTCAAGGATAGCATTGAGGGCAGAGTCGTAGTGCAGTTTGTTGTCAAGAAGGACGGAAGTGTTGACGACATCAGGATTGCGCGCTCTGTCCACTCGTTACTCGACGTCGAGGCCGTGAGAGTTGCAAAAACCTTACCCAAGTTCATCCCGGCTAGTCATAAAGGTAAAACAGTGAATGTGTGGTATTTACTACCAGTCAAGTTCAAACTTCCCGACGAGAAGAAAAAATAAGGTATATAACGCGCCGACAGGTGCGTGATCGCACCTGTGCGACTATTAGGACTTAGCAGGTGTGAGTGCCTCAAGGCGCTATACGCGCTGTGTATCACAATAATTTTGCCCAAGTGGCGTTATATACTTAAAACTTAGTATTATGGAACGCGGAAAAGAGACTTGCCGGGCGCTGAAAGACCTGCGCCAGCGCATTGCCGATGCTAACGGCATCGCTTACACCCCCACCGAGTGTCACCACAAGGGCGACTGCGCGGGCACATGTCCTGCGTGCGAAGCCGAGGTGCAGTACATCGAGCAGCAGCTCTCGCTGCGCCGCATGTTGGGCAAAGCCGTCGTTGTGGCCGGCCTTAGCTTAGGAGTTGCATCGTGTACTAACGCAACAGCACAGGCTCAGAATGCGTGCGACACCGTCGCCACGCAGCAGACCAGCAAGAACGAAATATTCGGTGAAGTACCCGGTTTTAGTATGCCATCTTTTCCTGGCGGAGATGCCCGCTTGATGAAATATATTGCTGAGCACATTGACTATTCCCGCTTGCCCAAGGAAGCGCATATAGAAGGAAAACCCAGGGTGATTGTGCAATTTTGCGTCATGAAAGACGGCAGCGTCGACAGCGTGAAAGTTGCCCGCTCGCTTGGGCCGCAATTTGATGCCGAGGCAGTGCGTGTGGTCAAGAGTCTGCCCAAATTCACCCCCGGCATGGAGCATGGCGAACTTGCCGATATAGGCTACACCCTCCCTGTCAAGTTCAACCTTGAAGCCCTTGGCGGCAATCAGGAACCACAACCCGCTGAGCCCATTGTGCCACCCATTGAAGGCATGGTGGAAATGCCTATGCCCATCGACACAATAAAGGTCTACAACGCTAAAGTCGAGCATCCGTCCTTCCCCGGCGGAGATGCTGCCTTGGTGGAATTTCTGAGCAACAACATCAAGTATCCCGAGAATGCCGCTAAAAAGAAAATAGAGGGAAAAGTTGTAGTCTCTTTCCTCGTGAAAGGAGATGGCACGGTAGCCGATCCCGTGATACTGCGCTCGGTTGACCCGGAACTCGATGCCGAAGCCTTGCGTGTGGTCAGCATCATGCCCAAGTGGACTCCAATCCTCTGGGAAGGCAAAGTGGTTAGCGAGGCATTCACCTTTACGCTGCCCGTTATCTTCAAAATCCCCGACGAGAAGAAAAAATAAGGTATATAACGCGCCGGCAGGTGCGTGGTCGCACTTGTGCGACTATTAATAACCGAGGGTGTAGTGAGCGGAGCGAACGTAACCCCCGGAAAGAAAAACAAGTAGAAATGCGTGCTGAAAGTACGCGACTTACACACGTTAGGCACTGTTTTGTCCCCAAGAAATAGCATCCAGCAAGGTATCAATCCTCGAAAAAATGTAGCAAATCACGATTTGAACCCTCGAAAAAGTGTAGTTTCTCCTCAAAACTATCCTCGAAAAAGTGTAATTTTTCTTGGAAATATCCTCGAAAAAGTGTAGTTTTGCATCCGAAACAGCAGAACATCAATATAATATGTACAGAAACATTACACATAGCTTAGAGGAGTGGAAGGAAAGCAAGAACAGGAAACCGCTTATCCTGCTTGGTGCACGTCAAGTAGGTAAAACGTGGATAATGCAGAACTTCGGCAAAAACAATTACGACAGTGTTGCTTATGTCAACTGCGATGAACAGCCACTTGCAAAAAGCATGTTTGAGGCCGATTACAACATTCCTCGCATACTGCTCGTTGTGCAGGCTATCACTGGCGTTGTGGTGGTTCCCGGCAAGACTCTAATTATCTTTGACGAGATACAGGAAGCCCCTCGCGGACTGCATTGTCTAAAGTACTTTTATGAAAATGCACCCGAGTATCATGTCATGGCAGCAGGTTCTTTGTTGGGCATTACCCTAGGCCATAAAGAATCTTATCCTGTGGGGAAAGTGACTATGCTACATCTTTATCCTATGAATTTTGAAGAGTTCCTGTTAGCATTGGGCGAAGTACAACTACACGATATTTTGCAACAAGGTGACAAGGAAATGCTCAGTATCTTGAAACCAAAATACATCGAACTCTTGCGCCAATACTATTTCGTGGGAGGAATGCCCGAGGTTGTGCTGTCGTATGTAGAAAACAGAGACCTTCAAGAGGTGCGCACATTGCAAAAGGATATCATAGAGTCTTACCGTCGTGACATCGTTAAACACGCTACAAAGAGCGAGGCAATGAGAATCAATCAAGTCTTGGACAGCATACCCTCACAATTGACCAAAGAAAACAAAAAATTCATTTATGGAGTAATTAAAGAAGGAGCCCGAGCTGCACAATTTGAGCTTGCAATACAATGGCTCATTGATGCAGGTATTGTATATAAGGTACCAAGGGTTAGCGTGTTGAAGATGCCTCTCAAGGCATACGAGGATGTGGGGGCGTTCAAGTTGTTCCTGCTCGACTGCGGGCTGTTTGGCCAGATGGCTGACGCTCCTGCCGCTCAAGTGATAGCATCAGATAGTGCGTTCACCGAATATAAGGGTGCCTTTACCGAGCAGTATGTTCATCAGCAACTCACCTCAAAGGGCGTCAACGCTTATTATTGGAGTAGCGACCGCTCGTCTGCCGAAATTGACTTTGTTATCCAAAACAATGACAGAGTCGTTCCTGTTGAAGTAAAGGCAGAGGAAAATGTAAGAGCAAAATCAATGTCGGAATACATAAAGAACAACCCCGAACTGCATCTCAAAGGTCTGCGAATATCTATGAAAGACCATATAGATCAAGAATGGATGGAGAATATACCACTATATGCTATTAAGCTATAACGCACAAACGCTCCAAGCCTTGGAGCGTTTTTTAACCTATTAACCAAACCCTTTACCGGAAGGATTTACATTGCGAAGACATTGAAGCCGCCGTCTACTACTGCTACTGTGCCGGTGACGAACGATGCTGCGTCGCTAATGAGGTACTGGATGGTGCCGCACAGTTCCTCGGGCTTGCCGAAGCGCTTGAACGGCGTTTGACGTATCACATCCTGGCCACGCTCGGTGAGGGTGCCATCGGGGTTAGTGAGCAGTGCACGGTTTTGGTTGGTGAGGAAGAATCCCGGTGCGATGGCGTTGACGCGGATATTAGGGGTAAACTTGGTAGCTACCTCGTTGGCCATATATGCTGTAAAGTTGCTGATGCCAGCCTTGGCTGCGCCGTAACCCATGACGCGTGTGAGTGGACGGAACGCCGCCATCGACGAGAAGTTGACAATAGCGCCCTTGCCTGCTTCGACCATGGGTTTGAGAAATACCTGTGTGGGAATAACGGTGCCTGTGAGGTTGAGGTTAAGCACCTTTTGGAACGCCTCGACCTCTACATCAAAGAATGTACCTGTGGGCGGAATGGTCGCTCCTGCCTGGTTGCCGCCGGCAGCGTTGAGCAAGGCATCCACACGGCCGTAGCGTGCCATAACCTCGTCGCAGCATGCCTGTACCTTATTGATATCCATTACATCGGTAGCTAGGAAGATAGCCTCGCCGCCTTTTTGCTTGATGCCGTCAACAATCTCGTTGCCCTGCTCGGCATTGCGGCCCAGCAACACAACCTTTGCTCCCTGCTCGGCCAGGTAAGTGCCTATGCAGCGACCCAGCACGCCAGTGCCGCCGGTGATCACCACCACGCGGTCTTTAACTGAGAATAATTCGTTCATATCCATTGTTGTACATAAAAAAGAAAATGGGTTTTACTTTGTTTTATGTAAAGAAAATGGCTTGCTCCGCAAGCAAAATGGAATTACCTATAGGCATTATTATTTTGTGGACGGAGTCTAAAAGAATTATTTTAATTTCTTTTAATTTCTTTCAGTCCTCCATTTTCTTCTTTCGTTCATATCTTGTTTTCTTCTATTTCGCGGTTAACGGTTGCCATGATGCCTTCGACCTGTCCCAGGGCGAGCATGCGTCCGTGGAACGAATAGCCGGCGTTGTACCCCATCTTCTCGTCGCCCAGCATGAGCGGAGCGTGGTCAACGCGCATGGGTAGCGAGGGATTGACCTTTTCGAAGATACGCACCAGTTCGATGATATTGGCGCGACCACCCAGGTGCGAAGCCTCGATGAAGTTGCCACCGGGCAATACGTTGGTTGAACGCAAGTGCACAAACCATGTGCGAGAGGCATACTTGCGGGCAAGCGCGGGAACATCGTTGTGGGCCCCGGCGCTGAGCGATCCTGCACAGAAGGTGAGACCGTTGTGAGGATTGGGCACAGCGTTCATGAGCCACTCAATGTCGGCATCGCAGGTGACGATGCGCGGCAGGCCCAGTATCTGCAACGGAGGATCGTCGGGGTGAACACACATATTCATGCCCCACTCGTCGCACACAGGCATTATGGCCTCAAGGAAGTACTTCATGTTAGCGCGCAGCTGCTCGGCATCAATGCCCTTGTACAGTGCCAGCAGGTCGTTGAACTTCTCTACGGGGTTCTTGTCGTCCTCGGTGATGTTGCCGTTGACAAATCCCTGAGTCTTGACGATGATGTTCTCGATGAGGCGCTGCTCGCCCTCGGCTGTCATCGATTGCTTGAGTTGCTCCATGCGTGCGAGCACATCGGCGTCATAGTCGGCCTCGGCACCCTCGCGCTTGAGGATGTGGATGTCGAAGTAGGCAAACTCGGCACGGTCAAAGTACAGGCAAGTGGTGCCGTTATCGTTGGGATGGTCAAGCGTAGTGCGAGCCCAGTCGAGCACGGGCATGAAGTTATAGCAAATGGTGTGCACGCCTGCTCGCCCCAGGTTGGCAAGGCTCACCTTGTACTTCTCGATGAGCTCGTCACGATCGGGGCCGCCATACTTAATCGACTCACACACTGGCAGACTCTCTACCACCGACCAGCGCAGGCCATGAGCCTCGATGTAATCTTTCATCTTCATTACCTCTTCATAGCTCCACACCTGGTCGTTGGGGATGTGGTGAAGGGCTGTTACGATGCCTTCAACGCCTATCTGGCGCAGCATGTCGAGTGTTATCTTATCGTTGGGTCCGAACCATCTCCAGGTCTTTTCCATATCTCTTTTCTATTATTAAAAGTTTTTATCGTTTGTTGTCAAAAAAGAAAATGATTATTTTTAATTTTGATGGCTTGCGCCAAAAAAATGGTGGACTCCGTCCACAAAATAACAATTCTTACTCTATATAAGAGGTAATTCCATTTTGCTTGCGGAGCAAGCCATTTTCTTTACATATAGATAATAAAAATTATTTTCTTTTTTACCGCGCACCGGCGTTTAGAAGTTGAAGTATTGCTTAGCGTTGTTGTAGCAGATGTCGGCCACCATGTCACACACGCGCTGAATTTCGCTCTCGGGGACGAGTCCGTGCTCCACGTCGCTACCCAGGATGTCGCACAGCGTGCGGCGGAAGTACTCGTGACGGGGATAAGACAAGAACGAACGCGAGTCGGTGAGCATGCCCACGAAGCGACTCAACAAGCCCTGATTACTCAGTGCTTCAATCTGCTTGCGCATGCCGTCAATCTGGTCGTTGAACCACCAACCCGAGCCCATCTGCATCTTGCCAGGCACGCTGCCATCCTGGAAGTCGCCTATAAGGGCTGCCAGTGCAGTGTTGTCGCTGGGATTGAGGTTGTATAGTATGGTCTTGGCAAGACGGCCCTCGCTGTTGAGGGTGTCGAGGAAGCGAGCCAAGGGTTCAATGCTGCGGTAGTCGCCTATGCTGTCAAAGCCAGTATCGGGACCCAGCAGACGCATCATCTTGCTGTTGACATTGCGCATGGGACCGTAATGAACTTGCTGTACCCAGCCTTTCTCGGCATTCATGCGGGCGAGGTGGAGCAAAGTGGCAGTTTTGAACTTCACAGTCTCGTCGTGGCTGAGCATGTGACCCAGCATCACCTTGTCGAAGATTGCTGCTGCCTCACTATCGCTACAGGGGGCATAGGGGAAATAGGTAACGCCATGATCGGCCACCGAGCAACCGCACGACGCGAAGTAGTCGTGACGACTGCGCAGGGCATCGAGCAGCTGGGTGTAGTTACACACCGCTATGC
>JAGHTV010000224.1 GCA_018065165.1 Candidatus Sodaliphilus fimicaballi
TTCTGACTGTGTGAAACAATACTATCATAATTATAGCCGATAGAATAAGTACTACAATATTAAGGCGTTCATTCTTTTTGGTTATGAAATTCAGCAAATAATACAATAGTAAAAATTCAAACAACACAATTGTAAACCAGTACCTTCCCCAACCATATATAGAAAATAGTTTGAAAGGGTTGCAACCTTCTAAAAAATAAAAATACAGACAAAAGAAAATTGCAGTAGGAATTACTTGAGCCTTAATCTTATCTACAATACGTTTACTTGTGTTGGATAGTGTCCAGAAATCGAGCGCCTTATATGCAACAAAACCACTGATGAAAAAGAATAGAGGCATTCTAAAATGAAGAGCTCTTTCAATTAGCAATTCACCACCATTACATTTTCCTATCACGTGGTAATACACTACGAGAAACATTGTAATTCCTCGCAATGCATCAATATAAAGCAGTCTACCCGCCTTGCCACTATTTCTCATTATCACATTTATTTGATGAGGTAGTGCTCTACATCAAGGGCTGCACGACAACCGGTGCCTGCAGCAGCAATGGCTTGGCGGTAACGGGGATTGGCAACATCACCTGCAGCAAATACACCTTCAACACTAGTGGCGGTAGTCACTGAATCGGTTACAATGTAGCCTTGCTCGTCGAGTGCAAGTTGTCCTTCTAAGAAAGCTGTGTTAGGACGATGTCCAATGGCAAGGAAGAAACCATCAATGGCGATGTCGCGAGTAACCTCGGCGTCGGTACCTTTATTAATAATAAGGTGTGCACCCTCGAGTCCATCTTCACCAAACAAGCCTGTAGTGTTAGCATTATATATCACCTCAATGTTGTCACGCTCGGCAACACGCTGTTGCATTGCCGACTGAGCACGCAAATGATCCTTGCGGACAATCATATACACCTTACGGCACAGGTTGCTAAGATAAGTAGCCTCCTCGCAAGCAGTATCGCCACCGCCCACAACTGCAACATCGCGTTTGCGGTAGAAGAAACCGTCGCATGTGGCACAAGCCGATACACCCTGTCCTGCGTATTTCTTCTCATCGGGCAGTCCAAGGTACTTAGCCGATGCACCAGTTGCAACAATTACAGTTTCGGCCACCACTTCGGTGCCGTCATCAAGCTTAGCAACAAATGGGCGTTGTGACAGATTGATTGACTCAACTGTAGCAGATTTAACATTTGCACCGACATTTATAGCTTGTTGACGCATATTCTGCATAAGCCCAAAACCATCAACTCCCTCGGGGAAACCGGGGAAATTCTCAATTGTGGTTGTAGTAGTCAATTGTCCACCAGGCTGATGTCCCTCTACAAGAAGGTTGCTAATGCCAGCACGAGATGTATATATAGCGGCTGTGTATCCTGCAGGACCAGAGCCAATGATTAAGCATTTAACTTCCATTATCGTAAGTCGACAACTGATGTACCGGCAGGAACCAACGAAGCATCATAGGTAAATGTGCTTGCCGATGCAGCAGCATTAGTTTTATAATTTGTCAATGTGATAGTGAACGAGGTTCCGTCATTCATCTTAAAGTGTGCCTGGTGCAACAAATTGGTCCCTTCACTAATGTATAGATACACTTGATTGATCTCACTTTTAGCCTTAGGTTTGAGCATAATTGCATAGTGCTTAGGAATTTGTCCTGCAGCCTTCCACATTTTGAATTGAGTCTTGAATGCCTGAGCAGCCGCCATAGGATTGGTCATTGATAGCTCTGCGGCAGTAGGAATGGTAATATTAACCTCATCTGTAGCAGTGGAATAGGTCCATTGGTTCTTACCATCGTACCAGCATTTTACATCCTTAGAGAGCATGCGAAACTTGTTGCCACTTATAATGATGTTACCACTCATTGTTCCCTGCGGCGTCTTTACCGAGTAATTGGCCGACACGGTTCCATTAAGCGCTGCAACAGCCTTGTCGAGCATCTGTTTAGGAGTTTGTGCACTGGCAAGCAATGCAACAAACATAAGTATCAAAACTAAAGATTTCTTCATTTTTAAGGTGCGTGTTAGTTATTGAACAATTGGTCAACATCGAGAGGCGAAATCATCACCTTGCGAGGCTTGCCGCCAGTTGCAGGACCTACAATACCAGCTGCTTCCATCTGGTCCATAATGCGACCTGCACGGTTGTAACCTATCTCATAACGACGCTGCAACGATGATGTAGAAGCGGTATCGCCCTGTACAATCCAGCGAACAGCCTCTTCAAAGAGCGGATCACGATCCTTAACATTAGAAGCATCGGCCGAGCCTCCACCAGTGCTCTCGGTCTCGCCCACATACTCGGGAAGATAGAATGCGTGATCGTGGTCGATATTCTTGTCGTTATCTTCTTGCTCACGAATATAATCGCAAATGCGAACAATCTCGGGAGTATCCACAAACGGACATTGCAAACGAGTAGTCTCACCATTAACCTGGAAGAGCATATCACCACGACCTACAAGGCGTTGAGCACCCGAAGCATCAATGATAATGCGACTATCAGTTACCGAAGCAACAGCAAATGCCACACGACCAGGGAAGTTACTCTTGATGAGACCTGTAATAACCTGAGCCGATGGACGCTGAGTGGCAATAATCATGTGGATACCCACAGCACGAGCCTTCTGGGCAATGCGGATGATGGGAGTTTCCACTTCCTTACCTGCAGTCATCATCATATCGCTGAACTCATCGATAATAGCAACGATATAAGGCATATACTGATACTTCTTGTTACCATGGTCGTCGCGTATATCACGCAACTCGCGACGCCACTTGTTGTTGTAGTCTTCAACCGAGCGAACGCGAACGTCTTCGAGAACTTCATAACGGTTCTCCATCTCTTGCACAAGACAATTAAGAGTCTTGACAACCTTATCGGTTTGAGTGATGATTGCACGGTCCTCATCTTCGGGCTTAGCAAAGAAGTATTTTTCAAGATCGGCATAAACGCTAAACTCTACATGCTTGGGATCGCCCTAGGCAAACATGAGTTCGGACGGTCCATTCTTATATAACAGCGAAGTAATAATTGAGTTGAGACCTACCGACTTACCCTTACCTGTAGCACCCGCAACAAGCAAGTGAGGCATCTTGGCCAAATCGGCAACAAACACCTCGTTAGTAACAGTACAACCAAGGCACATAGGCAATTTGCACTTTGTCTCTTGGAACTTCTTTGAAGCAAGAACCTGACGCATAGGAACTACTTGAGGATCACGGTTAGGCACCTCAATACCAATGGTACCACGACCAGGCATAGGAGCGATAATGCGGATACCCAGAGCAGCAAGGCTCAATGCGATATCATCTTCAAGACCCCTGATTTTAGAAACCTTGATGCCATCTTCGGGAACAATCTCAAAGAGTGTTACAGTGGGACCAACATGCACCTCAATATTCTTGATTTTGATGCCATAGTTACCCAGAGTCTCGGTAATGCGTTGCTTGTTAGATTCCTGTTCCTCAATATCAACGCTGTCGGTCTTCATGATGCGATTATCGAGCAACTCCAGTGGTGGGAACTTATAGTGAATGTATTCGCCAGTGGGGTCGTTGGGGTTAGATACGCTAGCAGTTTCAATGCCAGCCATCGTTGCCGCTTCGCCCGTTGATTGGGTATTCTCAACAACAGGCTTTTCTTTTTTCTTAGTCTTCTTCTGAGTTTTCAGAGGGTTTGTCGAAAAAGGGAAACGAGACTCTAAACCGCCCTCCTTCATCGGTTTTGCATCGGGATCATCCTTTGGCATTGTACGAGGACGATCAACAACATCTTGCAACGAACTGCCCTGATGATTGTCAAATGCCGAATCATTTTCGTTCTTGCCGTCAAAACGAAGATGTACTTGCTCCCTTGTCTTCTTGTAAAGTGCTGTAATTGTGCTGTAACAGAGCAATCCCCATACTGCAGCAATCACGATATTGACCGCAATCATGCCGTAAACGCCAACAAGACCTAGCAGCCACTTGTTAGAATAGTAGCCAAAATCACCTCCCAAATGGAAGAATGTTAAATCAGAGCCAAAAGTGATTGCGCCAATGATTAATGAGAATGCAAACATACTAAACAGGCACATCAGTGTGTAACTGAAGAAGTGTGTCTTCTTTTTACGGAACAAACGCACTGACATAACACAACACCACAGTACAATGATGAATGCAGCAACACCAACACCATCAGAAATCAAGAAATTGCTGACCGATGCTCCCACTGCGGCACCCGTATTAGAAATCTGCTGGGGATCTTGAGCATTCTCTATAACA
>JAGHTV010000114.1 GCA_018065165.1 Candidatus Sodaliphilus fimicaballi
GTATTATATAGTGCAAATTTCGGCATTTTTTCACTCCTATGCAAGCATTAGAGCGTTATCGACCATCAATAATCCTTAAAATACCCAACAAGCACCTTGTACAAAACTAGTCCAAACTTCGTTATATTTAATCTTAATTTTATACCAGTATTTATATATTATTTTGATTTATTGGCATTTAACACAAAATCGCTTTAGGCTATATGTAAAATATTTTCTATCTCACGAATAAACCTTTGTACTCCTCTTGCAGTCAAAGAGACAAACAAATTAAATTACTAACTTTTTAAATATTTTGTGTTATGAGAACTAGATTACTTTTAATGCTTACACTTCTCTTCGCTGGCTTCCAGGCTTCAGCAATGAGTGTAGAGCAATCAAGAAACGAAGCCTGGTTCCTGACCGACAAAATGGCTCACGAACTCAGACTCAGCAGTTTCCAATGGGACGATGTTTACGAGGTAAACTACGACTACTTCCGCTCTCTGGGAAATGTATTTAGCAACTACACAAGCATCAATCGCATGCGTGAGCAAAAGTTAATGTACATCCTCACTGCAGCACAATGGAACGAGTACCGCCGCCTCACTTACTTCAATACACCCTGTGTAGTAGTAAACGGCAACTGGTCATTCAGTATCTACAGTCACTACAGGCGCGACAAGTTCTTCGATCGCAACCACGATGTAGTATTCACCTATGGTGGTACACATGTGAGCTCAACCAACTACTATCGCGATCGCCACGTGACAAGCAGCAACTGGAACCACAGCAACAACGGTAATCACAATGGCTGGAACAACGGAAACCACAACAACGCTGGTAACGGCTTTGGTAACAGCAATGGCAACCACAAGACCACTAACGGCAATGTAAACGGCAACCGCACAAGCAGCACAGTATCAAGCCGTCTTCCCAACACTGGCACAAGCGGCACACATGTAACTCAAACTGCTCGCCGCCATTAAGAGAGAGATCACATATAAATTTTTCAGCTAAATCACGACAAGCGGGGCAGCCATTGGTTGGCTGCCCCGCAGTATTGTGTAAAGCTAGGGGCTCTAGGTTTTTTAAGCGTTCTAAGCCTTCTAGGCCTTCTAGATTTTCTAGACTTTCTAGGTTTTCTAGGGAAGTTAACCCTTTAACCCCTTAAACGATTAACCCATTAACCTCTTAACCTCTTAACCCTTTAACCTTTTACAATCCCAGGATAATATCGATGATGGCGTTCATATCGGCCACATCCACTACGCCGTCGCCGTTGAGGTCGGCAGTGTCCTTCTTGGCCTGCATGCCCAGGATGATGTCGATAACAGCGTTTACATCGGCAATATCTACCACGCCGTCACCGTTCACGTCGCCCTTGATGTCGCTTCCCACGCCCTCGATGTGTAAGAACTTGCCCCACACTGCATGATTCTTATATGCCGAGAGGGCAGCCTTGGGCACGCGCAGGGTTGTAGTAGCATAGGTGCTGAAGGCAGTGGCATCCAATACATCAGGAGGTGTCATGCCCTTGCACTCTATCTCGGCCAGGCGCGAACAGCCGTTGAAGGCATTCTCTTCAATAAGGTGAACATTTCCGCCCAGTGTAAGTTTGATTAGCTTGTCAACATCCTGGAATGCAGCTTTTTTCACCCTTTCTACATACTCGTCGAGCGTGAGGGAGAAATCAATTATATTTTCGTCGGTGCAGACGCCCGAACCAATCTCAGTGATTACAAAACTCTTTTTCAGCGAGTTGTTGGGGGTAACAGATTTGCCTATCACTACATCTGCAACCTTTGGGCTAATTTCTGTTTTAAGATAGGTCAGTCTTGCACAGCCATCGTAATCGGTTCCGTCGATGGTTTGCTTTTCGGTAGAATAAACGGTATAGCCCCAATGGTGTGTACCCACAATACCGGTTGTGCCCTTTTTTAAAATATCGTATGCACCCGACTTGATATTAGTAAATCTATTCCATGGCTCGGTATTCTTAAAGGTTTCTATCGCCTCGTATGGTACAATCAGGTTGGTCAAAGCAGCACTTGTGTAGAAAAGAGTGGAGTATTTTGATAGTGGCTCGGCCACATTGAACATAAGGGTTTCAAGTGTTTTTGGAGTTGTGGAAAATGCCTGATATCCTATCTTGGTCACCGAGCTGGGGACTCTTATAGTATTGACCGCACTACCCAAGAAAGCACCATCACCTATCGTAGTCACGCCATAAGGCAATGCCACAAAAAAGAGTTTGTCTGTTGTGTAACGAAAGGCATAGTCATCTACCTCGGTCAACTCCCCTGGGAATTCATAATATTCAAGCATGCCTTGCATTCCTCCTGGGCACAGATACAGTATTTTATGGTTTTTACTGAACACCATGCCGTTATATGAACTGAACGAACTGTTGTTTTCGCTCACAGTGATTGACTCGAGGTTATCGCAGAACATAAATGCACTAAAGTATAAATTGCCCAACGTGAGCCCAGCGGGTATATGGATAGTTGAGATACCTGTTTTATAAAAAGCACTGTTACCAAGGAGGGTCAACGACGCACAGTCGATGTTGGCGTCAGTGAGGTTGGTGCATTGGTAAAACGCGTTACCCTCTATGCTGCGGAGTTTAGTGAGTTTTGACAGGTCTATACTCTTGAGATCTTTATTATTCTGGCAAGCCGCGTGGGCAATCTCAGTAAAGTGGTATCGATAGCCGTAAGAGCCGTATGCGCCTGTGCTGGTGCCTGTGCAAGCGGGGACAAATGCACCGTCCTTGGCTGTGCTGCCGCTCAAGCTGTAACCCACCATAGAGACTTCACCCGGTTCGGTGGCTGTAGGTTTCTTGGTAACACACATCTGTGCGCCGTCAGTAAACAGGAAGTCGTATGCTTCAGAACTATTATATACGAACGAAAAAGGTACGTATGCTGCAAGTCTCTTGTATGCATCCCTAATCCCGGTTATTCCGGCTTTAGGTATATGCAGTTCCATGTTCGAGTTGTTAGCAGGGAACGCACTGTTTTGTACATCTACAGCGTCGGGGTCGGGACAAGCCATGTACACATATTTCAGGCTAGTACAGCCCATAAATGCATGTGACCCAATATACTTAGTGGAACTGGGAATGCGCACGTATGCTATGTTCTTACATCCTCTAAACGCATCGTTGCTGATTCTGGTGCCGTTGGGACAATAATTGATAGTTACGCTTGTCAAATTGGTTGCATTTTCAAACGCGTAACTATGAATTTCGGTAACAGCATATTTTACGCCTGAGTAAGTCACGGTTGGTGGAATATCAAGCGCAAGGCTCGAAGCCGCTTTGCCACTGGTGCTCAAACCTGTTACAACAACAGAAGTTGTGTTTAGTATTTCATATTTCAGGTTACCCAACTCAAAACTATCGACAGCCGACGCCATGAGAGTCACCATTGCCATCACAAAAAGAGAAAGAAACTTCTTCATAATTATGTAGTGTTTTGTATTTTCTATTAGTAATTTACAAAGATAATGCATTATTTTGACAATAACAAAAACAAACCACAGAAACAGAAAAAGGGAATTATATTTCAGATTAAACAAATGGCTTCGCGATAGCGTTTCTCTCGCGCAGAACCCGCAGAACCCGCAGATTTTAAAATGAATTATTCTAACTTATTTCAAATTCTGAAAATTTATAAATTCAGTTTTAATCAGAAAACCGAGCCATAAGG
>JAGHTV010000062.1 GCA_018065165.1 Candidatus Sodaliphilus fimicaballi
GTGTTTGGAGAAGTTAGATCAACTCTCGCAATTTTAACCGGACACTACTATAATTTTATACATTTGGCAATAAACAAAAAAATATAGTCCCAAGCTTAAGCCTGAGACTATATGCTATAAGTTACAAAAAAATGTGCTTTAGTATTCCAGGACTAGTGTGCCGCGGGCGGGCAGACGCAGGTCTTGAGTGAGGTCTACCGTGCGGCCTGTGGGCACATCAGTGGCTGTGGTCGCGGTGCCTATCACTTCTTCATATCGCTTTACGGGCATTGTTTGAGCCAGCTCGCTGCCGTTTACTATGGTAAGCACTGTCTTGCCATCGAGGCGGCGTGCTATCACGTAGATGCCGTTGTAGGGGATGAACTGGGTTTGGCGACCCTCGGTGATGACCTTGTTGCCCTGACGCCAGTGCAGCATGGTCTTGAGCCAGTTGTACATCTCGTTCTCGGCATAGGTGCGTCCTATTGAGGTAAACGCGTCACGCTCGTCGCCGGGGAAACCGCCCACAAAGTCCTTGCGCACATAGCCGTCGGTGATGTCCTTGGTACCGTTCATGAGCACCTCGGTGCCATAATACAGCTGAGGTATGCGGTTGATGGTGAGCAGCAGTGCGAGTGCTTGCTTCAAGAGCATCATGTCCTTGCCATTGCCCAAGAAACGATTAGTGTCGTGGTTCTCGATAAATGCCATCACGCTGCTGGGGTTGGGATACAGATAGTCTTGGGCCAGACTGTTGTAGATGCGGTTGAAACCATGCCACCAGCCGTCGGTCTCCTCGTGCTTGGCGCTGTCACACTTCTCATAGAAGGAGAAGTCCATAACGGTCTTGAGGTTGCTGTTCTCGGTAGAGAGTTTGCTGTCCTTTTGCCAAGTGGCGGTGTAGTAGGGGTTCTCAACCCAAGTCTCGCCCACAACGTTAAAGTTGGGGTACTCGTCGTTGAGTTCCTTGAGCCAGCGTGCCATGGCGTCGCCGTAGGCATAGGGGTAGGTGTCCATGCGTATGCCGTCGATACCCGAAGCCTCGATCCACCATATGCTGTTCTGGATGAGGTAGTTCATCGCGTGCACATTGTGGTGGTTGATGTCGGGCATTGAGCGCACAAACCATCCCTCAACGGTCTCGCGCTTGTCGACCTCGCTAGCATAGGGGTCGACAACGGGAGTGAGCTTGTAGCTAGTTTGCAGGTAATTCTCCTTATAGTCAGGTTGGTTAAACCAGTCCTTGGCGGGCATGTCCTTGAGCCAGGGGTGGTAACTGCCGCAGTGGTTGAATATCATGTCCATCACCACCTTGAGGCCCTTGGCGTGGGCCTTGTCGATGAGTCGGCGGTAGTCGTCGTTGGTGCCAAAGCGTGGGTCAACGCGATAGTAGTCGGTAGTGGCATAGCCGTGGTAGCAGCTGTGTCCGTGACCGTCGGGCGAGTCATTCTCGAGCACGGGAGTGAACCACAGCGCAGTCACGCCTAGGTCAGTGAAGTAGTCCAGATGCTTCTCAATGCCGGCCAGGTCGCCGCCATGGCGCAGACTAGGCATGTTGCGGTCGGTCTTGTAGGGTTGCATGCCGGCGATGTCGTTGTTGGCGGGGTCGCCATCGGCAAAGCGGTCAGGCATGAGCATGTAGAGCACATCGGCGTTGGTGAAGCCCACACGCTTGTCGCCGCTCATGTCGCGTTGCTTGAGCTCATAAGCCACAGTCTTGGTCTTCTTGCCTTGAGTGAACTTGATGTCAACTGTGCCGGGCTGTGCACCACGGGTGTTGACATAAATGAGCAGATAGTTGGGCGAGTCTAGACGCACCAGGCTATCAATCTTCACGCCGGGAGTGTTTATCTCGACAGCGGCATCGCGTATGCCCTGGCCCGATACCATGAGTTGTACCGAGGGGTTCTTCATGCCGGCAAACCAATAGGTGGGATCGATGCGGTCAACGCTCACCGTTGCCTTCTTGGCGGGAGCTGCCTGTGCTGCCAGTCCCATAACGGCCACGAGGATTAGGAGTAGTTGTTTCATAGGATAAAAAAAGGTCCTCTAGAGTGTCTAGAAAAACTAGAATGTCTAGAAGACCATGGTTTCTTATTAAATTAGTTGTGGAAAATCAATGCACTCTGTGCGGGAACGGTGACTGTGGGCCCCTCGATGGTGCCTAGGCCGTTTTCGTCGATGGCAATGTTGCGGCACACTACGGTATAGCTGCCCTGGGGCACATTTACCGTGCGCACGCGCTTGCTGCCGTTGAGCACCACATATATGTCGTTCCAGGGCTCGCCGGGAATGCTCGACTTGATGTGGTAAGCAACCAGTGCGTCTTGTGTGGGCAGGAACTCGAGCTTGTTTCTCACCATGTCGGCATCGCCCATGTGGAATGCGCGGTGGTTGTTGCGCAGTGCTATGAGCTTGCTGTAGTAGTTGAACACTTGAGGATATTTCTCAAGGTTGGTCCAGTCGAGGTGATTGATAGAGTCGGGGCTCTCAAAGCTGTTGTGCATGCCCTTCTTGTCGCGCAGCATTTCCTCGCCGCTGAGCATGAAGGGAACACCTTGCGAAGTGAATACTGCAGTCTGTGCCAGCAGGTCGAGGCGTATGAGCTCGTCCGTTGTGATGCCAGGAATGCTGCTCTTGAGACGGTCGACCAGGCACATGTCGTCGTGGCAAGATACATAGCTTATCATCTGAGTGGGTTGCAGTGCCCAGGGCTTGGTGCTGTAGTTTACCTTGCTGTAGTCAACCTGCGAATGCTTGATTGCACCTGCAATACCCATCTTTATGCTCTCCTCATGACCGGGAAGGCCTGCGAGGAAGGCTGCCTGATGGTCGTCGCTGAAGGGACCACGCAGTGCATCGCGTATGTCATCGCTAAATGCTGCTATGCCGGGCATCTTGTAGATGGCGGCCTTCATGCCGAGTTCGTCGGCAGGATATGCACATGAACCTGCGCTCCATCCCTCACCATAAATATATATGTGGGGTGGCAGAGCGGCGCGTATGGCATTCATTGTTGCGATGTCGTGAACACCCATGAGGTCGAAGCGGAAACCGTCGATGTGATACTCCTCGACCCAGTACTTGACACTCTCGATCATGTAATCACGCATCACGGGACGGTCGCTGGCTGTCTCGTTGCCGCAACCCGAACCGTTGCTGTAGGTGCCGTCCTGGTTCTTGCGGAAGAACTCGTCGGGCATGATGTGCTGGAAGTTGCTGCCGTCGATGTTGAAGGTGTGGTTGTAAACCACATCAAGTATCACCTTGATGCCTGCCTTGTGCAGGGCTTGTACCATCTGCTTGAACTCGCTGATGCGAGACTTGGGGTCGGCAGGATTGGTCGAGTAGCCTCCCTCGGGTACATTGTAGTTGAGTGGGTCATAGCCCCAGTTGTACTTGTTGTCCTCGAGACGGCTCTCGTCGACCGATGCGTAGTCAAACGAGGGGAGCATGTGCACTGCATTGATGCCCAGAGCCTTCAGGTGTGCGATGGCGCGGGGCTCGGTAAGTGCCAGGAACTTGCCCTTATTCTTGAGACCGCTAGAGGGGTCGATTGAGAAGTCGCGATGATGCATCTCATAGAGCACCAGATCGCGTGCGTCGATTGTGGGTGACTGGTCCTGGTCCCAACCTTGGGGATTGGTCTCGGCCATATCGACCACTGCACCACGACGGCCATTGACGCCCACTGCACGAGCTGAGAGACCTGCACACTCGCCGCCAAACTTGCCATCATACTTCACATCGAGGGTGTAGAACTTGCCCTTGAGGTCGCCCTTTACTACGGCACTCCACTGGGGATAACCGTTCTTGTCAACGCCCTGCTTCTTCAAGGCTATGGTCTTCACGGGCTTGCCGCCCACACCGTCGTCATAGAGGCGCAGCTTCACTGCTTGCGCCTTAGCTAGGGTGATGGTGCCAAATGTTGTACTCTGGGCTGTATAGCTCACCTCTTGAGCTTGAGCGGGGAGTGACAGTAGCATTGTCATGACTGCGGCTAATGCTCTAACGAGAGTTTTCATCATAATCTTTTATCGGTCGCTTCTAGTGATCATATCTTTAACTTTAGCATTGAAGGCTTCTTCCTTCATCAGCTGCTCAATGGTCATGTGCATGCGATAACGCCAGTAGTGACGGGGATTGGCAGGAATGTTGATGCGTTCGGCATTGGCATCCTCGCGACGCACTTGCTCGTCGGTAGCCATCCAGTCTTGCAGCGACAGCAGGCACAGCATTGAGGGAGAACTCAGGTGGTTGTTTACAACTTGAGTTGCAAGCTCGCCATTCAGGGGGTGAGGAGCTCCATCGTTACGCCACAGCACGGTGTTGTAGTAGCTCTGTGTGAGCTCGTGGTCCTCGTCCCACCACTGGCGCAGGGTGGGCA
>JAGHTV010000099.1 GCA_018065165.1 Candidatus Sodaliphilus fimicaballi
ATATAGATGAGCGTTATTCCGTATACTTCTTAACGATGATGCTGGCGTTGTGACCACCAAAACCAAATGTGTTAGACAATGCAACATTGACAGTGCGCTTCTGAGCCTTGTTGAAGGTGAAGTTCATGTTGTAGTCGATGTTCTCGTCTTGATCGTCGTCTTTGTGGTTGATAGTGGGAGGTACGATGTCGTTTTGGCAAGCCTTAACGCAGAAAAGTGCCTCCATAGCGCCTGTAGCACCCAGCATGTGACCAGTCATAGACTTGGTAGAGCTGATGTTGAGCTTGTAAGCGTGCTCGCCGAAGAGGTCAGCGATAGCCTTAGCCTCTGATACATCACCCACGGGGGTAGAAGTACCGTGTACATTTACATAGTCAACATCCTCGGGCTTGATGCCTGCATCCTCAATGGCGCGCTTCATCACGAGCTTAGCACCGAGGCCCTCGGGATGAGTTGCAGTGAGGTGATATGCGTCGGCACTCATGCCACCGCCGATAACCTCGCCATAGATCTTGGCACCACGAGCCTTAGCGTGCTCGAGTTCCTCAAATACGAGGCACACAGCACCCTCGCCCATCACGAAACCATCGCGCGAAGCGCTGAAGGGGCGTGATGCTGCCTGGGGCTCATCGTTACGTGTTGACAGCGCGTGCATAGCGTTGAAACCACCTACACCAGCAGGATATACCGATGCCTCGCTACCACCAGTGACCATAGCAACAGCCTTACCCATGCGGATTTGGTTGAATGCGTCGATCATTGCAGTGGTTGATGTAGCACAAGCCGATACTACACCGTAGTTAGGACCACGGAAACCATACTTGATAGAGATAACACCTGTCGCGATGTCGGCAATCATTGTGGGGATGAAGAAGGGGCTGTACTTGGGACCCAGCTCGGGGTGTGTAGCATAGTAGCCGGCTTGCTCCTCAAATGTGTGGAGACCACCGATACCCGATGCCACGATTACACCTACCTCGTTCAGGTCAGTGCCGCCCTCGAGCAACTTAGAGTCGTCGATGGCCTGCTTGCTTGCTGCGAGAGCAAACTGTGTGTACATGTCGTGCTTCTTGAAATCCTTCAGCTCGCGGCGATCGTCGGGATTAACCAGATAATCAGCGGGATTAAAGTCCTTAACCTCGCAAGCAAACTGAGTCTTGAACAATGATGCATCAAAATTAGTAATAGGTCCTGCTCCGCTCACACCATTAACAGCGTTGTTCCATACTGTCTCAACGTCGTTACCAAGGGGTGTGATTGCACCAAGACCTGTTACCACTACTCTCTTTAATTCCATATAGAGTTGAAGTGGAAATTAAAAGATTATTATCAGATTGATTAAGCCTTAGCAGCCTCAATGTAGCTGATAGCGTCACCAACTGTTTGGATAGCCTCTGCCTTATCCTCGGGGATTTGGATGTCGAATTGACGCTCGAGTTCCATGATGAGCTCTACAGTGTCGAGTGAGTCAGCACCGAGGTCCTGTGCAAATGTTGCTTCGGGAGTTACTTCTGATTCGCTAACACCCAGTTTGTCTACGATAATTGATACTACTTTTTCAGCAATTTCTGACATAGTTGTAAATTTTTTGATTATTAATTAATTGAATTGTTTATTC
>JAGHTV010000503.1 GCA_018065165.1 Candidatus Sodaliphilus fimicaballi
CAATAAAAGTGACCGACTAGGATCACTTTTTTGTTGTCTTAAAAGGACTCGAACCTTTACTAACAGGACCAGAATCTGTCGTGCTACCATTACACCATAAGACAATTCCTCAAATGCGTTGCAAAGGTACTGCTTTTTTATTAATTGGCAATAGTATTTTCAGTTTTTTTTGAGCAATATCAATATTTTTTTCATTAATCTCGCTCATTTGCCGGTAATGCACTTTGAATTGCTGCTCTACAGTCTCTACTTACTTGAACTATATCAAAGCCATCATCGGCAGGATAAATGGGATCATGAACAGTAAGAGTAATGAGTCCAGGCGTAACATTGAATGTGCTGCGAGGCATTACACGATAAGCGCCATCGATGGTTACAGGAACAATGGGCAAGCCAAACTCAACAGCAAGCCTAAAAGCACCCGACTTGAATGGCCCCATCTTGCCAGTGTCGGTGCGTCGACCCTCGGGAAACACAACAAGCGAAACACCACCTTGCAATTTCTTCTCGGCATCGGCAATTGTGGCCTTGATTCCAGCAGCTGTTTTAGTATCAACAAGTATATGACCTGCAGCTCGACAAGCCCAACCAATAAATGGAATATTGGTTAATGCCTTGCGCATCATCCATTTGTATTGATACCCTAGAAATCCATATATAGAGAATATATCATAGGCACTCTGGTGATTAGCTACAAATACATAAGATGTATCTTTCTTAACCAAGGGAGAGCGTACTACCTTAACACGCACAAGCATAAGTGTACACCAAGTCCATCCCCAGGCAACCCCCATATAATGAGCCCAGTGATTACGCCTAATCAATGCCCCCAAGCATGTTAAACCGCCAAACAAAATCGAGGCAATAACAACCAGAGGTGTTGCAATAAGCCACTGATAAATGCGATATATAAACAATTTCATCTGTATTCACACTTGCTTTTTACGGTGCAAAAGTACAAAAAAACAATGTAACTTCCAACTCGGTCAGAAATTACATTGTATTAATTATATGTGATAATCTAATTTACTTTGCCTCGGCATCGGGAGCAATGAGCTTATAGCCCTTACCGTGAATGTTGATGATTTGAATTTCGGGATCGTCTTTGAGTTTCTTGCGCAGTTTTGTGATATAAACATCCATAGAACGTGCATTGAAGTAGTTATCGTCAATCCAGATGGTCTTAAGAGCAAAGTTACGCTCAAGGATCTCGTTAACATGAGCACAAAGCAAACTCAGCAACTCAGACTCCTTTGTGGTAAGATTATCGCTCTTGTCATCGGTAAACAGCATTTGGCGTTGAGTGTCAAATGTAAACTTACCAATCTTGTAAACAGTCACTTCCTTGCCTTTCTTGCCCTTAACGCGACGCAAGATTGCCTCAATACGCAGCACGAGTTCCTCCATGCTGAAGGGTTTAGTAATGTAGTCATCGGCACCAATCTTGAAGCCTTCGAGTACATCTTCCCTCAAGGCCTTAGCAGTAAGGAAAATGATGGGTACATCGTTATTTACGGTGCGAATTTCCTGTGCAAGTTGGAAACCGTCTTTCTTAGGCATCATAACATCCAGTAGGCAGATGTCATATTTGCCTTTAAGGAATGCTTTATAGCCACTCTCGCCATCGGCAAAGAGTTCTGCCTTATAACCCTTGTCCTCAAGATACTCTCTGGTCAATGTTCCCAAATTTTCATCATCTTCGCACAATAGAATTTTCAGTTTTTCTTCCATAATACGCTAATTTAATAGTGGTAATATAATAATAAATTTTGTTCCTTTATTGAATTCGCTTTCAGCCTTGATGGTACCACCAAAGAGAGTTACCATCTTATGCACGTAGGCCAGACCTAGACCGAAGCCCTTTACATCGTGGCGGTTGCCGGTTGAAACACGATAGAATTTCTCAAATATTTTCTTCAAGTCCTCTCGTTTAATGCCAATACCGTTATCCTCAACTACAATCTGCAAGTGAGTATCGTCGGGGTTGCTTGTAGTGACAGTTAATTGTAAGGGTACATCCTCTTTTCTATACTTAATGGCATTATCTAGCAGATTGAAGATCACATTAGTGAAGTGCATCTTATCTACATTGATAATAGGGTCCTCACTCTCAAGAATTGCGTCAATCTTGCCACCATACTTTTCAACCTTCAATTCAAAGGTATTAATTACTCCATCAATGAGGCCATCAGCATCAACCTCCTCAAGACGCATGGTCGCATTCTTGCGGTCAAACATTGACATCTGCAATACCTTCTCAACCTGGAAACGCAAACGCTTGGTCTCGTCATTGATAACAGTTGACACATGCTTGAGCATTGCCGGACTCTTTCTTACAGAGTCATCGCTAAGCATCTGAGCAGCAATAGAGATTGAAGATATAGGAGTTTTGAACTCATGGGTCATGTTATTGATGAAGTCATTCTTTATCTCGGTGAGTTTCTTTTGGCGGAATGCCACGATAATCGTAAAGATAAAGATGATGAGCAGCACAATTGAGAACATAAATGTGGGAATAATGAACTTCACAGTCGAGAAGATATAACTCTTCTTGGTGGGGAAGAACACATTTAAGTAATTATGCTTATTTACTGGATCATTAGGGAACAACACCTGACTATACACTTCACCCATATCTTCAGGCGAATAGCCAGCCGACTGATATACAACACCTGTTGCACGACTTACTACAGCAAACTCAAACGGCAACTTAAGACCATTGTTTTCCAACTCTGACTGTAGGTAACTGTGTATTGTAAGCGAATCGGCCCTCTCAGTTATAGGTCTGTTGCTCGATTGCGAAAGTATGGTGAGAATAACTTCGTTGAGCAAGCCCTTTTGATATAGGTATTGGCCCTTTAATATTTCCTGCTTAGTCTGATAACTGTCGTTGAGGTCTTTAAGTATAGGCAAGTTTGCCTTATTGGGAATGTTAACTTCATCGACAACCTTAGCAGTATCGGCAACAACATCGGGTGCCGACAAGTCATCACCAAAAGAGGTACCATCATAGCTATACATTGCCCCAGCTTCCTGAAGGTCCTGGTCGAGGTAATATTTAGTCTCGTTTTGCTCAAGCATAGTTGTAACACTATACATGCTACGAGTGACAATCTCCGAGAATTGCTCATTACGCATCTTGATCATGTTTTCCATATACATGATCTGCATAAACAGCAATCCTATCATTGCGATTGCCATTACCGCCGTCAAGAGCCAAATCGTAGATTTCTTCATTTCAGTGTATTTTTACATTTCAATTTTAACACTATGCCGCAAAATTAACATTTAAATGTGAAAAAACAAAATATTTTTTGCATTTAATGCGCCCAAATGGCAAAATAATATACAAAATATTACTTTTATAC
>JAGHTV010000108.1 GCA_018065165.1 Candidatus Sodaliphilus fimicaballi
GGGTAACGGTTGCCTAGTCATAAGCACCGCACCCGTCGACGACGAGATAGGCATCCTCAACTTTGCTCCACGCAGCTACAATGTGAGCGTCGCTGCTCAAATCTATCCCAGCGTGTGGGGCTACAACAAGTATGGTGTGCTCAAGACTCGCGATGTTGAAGGCTGCACATTTACCTGCGACCCGCAAGTGGGTACAATCAGCGAGGATGGCATCTTCACTGCCGCACTCACCGCAGGCTATGGTTACATCTATGCCAGCAAGGACGGCATCACAACCAAGCAACTGATTACAGTATCTAACGCCGAGCAGGCACTGCGTTGCGACAGCGTTGTAATAGACAAGAATCACCCCTATACCATTGAGGTAATTAGCACAAGTGGCGAGAGCGTAGACTTGGTCAATCCCGCGGTTTTTCAATGGTCGTCGGCCGATGAGTCAATCTGCACCGTGACCGACGAAGGTATAGTAAAAGCCGTTGCCAATGGTCGCACAATGATATATGGAACAGGTGCAACATTCAACGACACTCTGGTTGTGATTGTACAAAACCCCAAGGCTCGAGTAGCATGCATCGAAGAGAATCTGGACCCCACCACCTGGACAGTATCGCAAAGCGGTGGCAAGGATCGCACCGTAAGTGCAATGGAAAATGGCATGAAGATTGAGTTTACAGGATCATCGTCGCGCAGCGCCTACATCAAGCTCGCCAAGAAGCTTGAGCTGTGGGGATTGCCCGACACTCTGCGCGTGCGTTTTCGCCCCAACGGCGTAGGCATCAAGCGTGTGAGCATGTCAACATCGGTGCGCGGCGGCAATCAAGTGATAAGCGAGATTACCAAGATTGACACCATAGGCGATGTGTGCGTGGTAAACCTGCCCACTAACGAGTGGTGTAAGGCCGAGGACCTCAACAACTACCCGTTGAACTTCGTGTATCTGTATTTCCTTACCGAGACTCCCACTACTGGCGAGAAGTACTCGTTTGAGATACCCGGCATCGAACTGATTTACAACTACGAGGAACCCATGGTATATGGCGATGTTAATGGCGACGGAGCGGTTGATGTGGCCGATGTTAATGCCTGTATCGACTGTATCTTGGGCTATAATAGCAACAAGAAAGCCGATGTTACAGGCGACGGCGACATCGACATTGCCGATGTTAATGAAATCATCAACCTGATACTGGGACTCTCTCATCCTTACTCTACTTGTGCACAAGTGCTTGAGGGCAAGGATGGACAAGTCTTCAAGGTTAAAGGCACCTGCACCTACATTACCAATGCCACACACGGCAACTGGTACATAACCGACAGCACAGGCCAAGTCAACATCTATGGCACGCTCGACAAGGACGGCAAGGCCGACAACTTTGAGTCGCTGGGCATAGCCGTGGGCGATACAGTGACCGTTGAAGGTCCCAAGACTACTACAAACTCGGTTGTGCAACTCGTGGATGTAACAGTGCTTAATGTAACGAAACAATAACCCCCATTAGTTATTCCATCACAGTGGCGGTGTCACAACGACATCGCCACTATTTTTTATGGACGCCAATCGATGGCATGATGACTATATGCAAAAAATAACTGCATAAAATTCTTATAATTATAACATTTTTACTACCTTTGCATTTTAGATTGCAAAAAAATCACAACTAAATATACAATGAAGAAATTACTTACATTAACCCTTCTGCTTCTGGCAGCTTGGGTAACAGTTCAAGCAGTTCCTGCTAAACCAGGCCTCCGTACCGTAAAGCAGAGCGACGGCACAAGCATCCAAGTGCGCCTTACCGGCGACGAGTGGCATCACAGTTTCATGACCAGCGACGGCTATGCCGTGTCTCGTGCCGAGAATGGCGATATGTACTATCGCACTACCGAAGGTGTCTCTACCATCATGGCTCACGACGCAGCACAGCGTAGTGCTACCGAGAAAGCATTTATCAGTGCTAATGCTGAGAAGATGACCTTGCAGTCATTGTTTACTCCCGTGCAGAGTGCTCGCCGTGCACGCAACCTCGTGGCACGCAAGGCTAGCCAGGTGCCACAGACAGGTTCGCCTCACGTTCCCGTAATCCTGGTTAACTATCGTGACAAGAAACTCATCAGCAGCGATCCCGTTGCTGCATGGCAAAGTCAAATCAGCAATCCCAATGACGTGAGCGTGTATCAATACTTCGTTGACCAGTCATTTGGCAAATACAAACCTCAATTTGACATCCTGGGTCCTGTGACTCTTGCTAACAACCGTTCTACCTATGGCGGTAACGACTACTCAGGCAACGACAAGGGCGTGGGCAAGATGGTAGCCGAGGCTTGCCAGGGCCTGCCCACAAGCGTTGACTGGACCAAGTATGACAACGACGGCGACGGCGTGGTTGATGTGGTTATCGTGCTCTATGCTGGCGATGGCGAGGCATCAAGCTATGCCAGCGATGCCGAGAACGCCGTATGGCCCTGCCAGTGGGAGCTTGCTAGCAGCGACTATGGGCGCAACATCACTATCGACGGCAAGACTATCTCCAAGTTTGCCGTCTTCAACGAGCTTAACGGTTCTGACCTTACAAAGCTTGACGGTATAGGCACATTCTGCCATGAGTTCTCTCACTGCCTCGATCTGCCCGACTTCTATTGCACAAACTATGGAAACTACTTCGGTATGGGTAGCTGGAGTCTTATGGACTTTGGCAGTTACAACAACGATGG
>JAGHTV010000335.1 GCA_018065165.1 Candidatus Sodaliphilus fimicaballi
CTATTTAACCGTAACTCAAAATAAACAAATTAGATAATATAACAAATGATTTATCCTATCATGTCGGCTGCTGAGGCTGCCGAATTTGTAAAAAATGGTGACAATGTAGGTGTTTCTGGTTTTACTATTCCCGGTAACCCCAAGGTTGTTCCTACAGCTGTTGCTGCACGCGCTCGTGCTGAGCATGAGGCTGGCCGTGAGTTCAAGATCAATCTGTTTAGTGGTGCATCAACCAACGACTACACCGACGGTGAGTTGTCACGCGCTCATGCACTCAACTTCCGTGCTCCCTATCAATCACTTCCCGAGGTGCGCAACCGCATCAACGCTGGTGAGGTACACTACAGCGACCGCCACCTGAGCGAGATGGCTCAAGAGGTGCGCTACGGTATGTATGGCAAGATGGACGTTGCTATCATCGAGGCTCAAAGCATCAGCGACGATGGCGAGATCGTTCTGGGTACTGCAGTAGGTAACAGCCCCACATGGCTGCAACTGGCCGACAAGGTTATCGTTGAGATCAACGACCAGATTCCCGAGTCAATCTACGGTCTGCACGACATCTACGTGCCCCTGGATCCTCCCTGCCGTCGCGAGATTCCCATCTACAAGCCCAGCGACCGCGCTGGTAAGCCCACAGCACACGTTGACCCCAAGAAGGTCGTTGCTGTAGTTAAGACAAGCATGCCCCTGGGTATGCCTGGCGGTTTCACTCCCCTCGACGACACAACTCGTAAGATTGGTGAGAACGTATGTGCATTCCTCGCTAACGAGATCAAGGTGGGCCGCATGCCCAAGGAGTTCCTCCCCATCCAGAGTGGTGTAGGTAACATCGCCAACGCTGTGCTCGAAGGCCTTGAGGCAAGCACCGAGATTCCCGCATTCCAGGTTTACACCGAGGTTATGCAAGACACCTTCGTTAAGCTGCTCAAGAGTGGCCGTTGCCAGTTCGTCAGCACATGTTCACTCACGCTGTCACGCGACTGCATGATGGACTTCTTCGACAACATCAAGGACCTGCACGACAAGGTGCTCATGCGTCCTGCCGAGATAAGCAACCATCCCGAGATTATCCGTCGCCTTGGCGTTGTTTCAATGAACACCGCTATCGAGGTCGACATCTTCGGTAACATCAACTCTTCACACGTGAGCGGTACTCGCTTGATGAACGGTATTGGTGGTTCAGGCGACTTCACCCGCAACGCTTACACTTCAATCTTCCTGTGCCCCTCAATCAAGAAGGACGACTGCATCAGCACCGTGGTTCCCATGTGTACTCACATCGACCACACTCTGCACTCAGTTGACATCATCGTTACCGACCAGGGCGTAGCTGACCTGCGTGGTAAGGATCCCATCCAGTGCGCACACGAGATTATCGAGAAGGTGGCTCACCCCACTTATCGTCCCTTGCTGCGTGAGTACCTCAAGCTCTCTAAGGGCGGCCACGTGCTCATGAACCCCAACCTGGCACTGTCATTCCACAGTGCACTCGCCGCTACTGGCGAGATGCGCAAGACCGACTACTCACACTACCAAGTTGACTAATCGATAGCACATTAACGCTACAATACACCAAGAGCCCCGCCACACGGCGAGGCTCTTTTTCATTCTCCCTACACCCTAACTCCTCTCGGTTTTTACATTTTTGCACCGTTTATTCCTCTCGGTTTTTACATTTTTAATCAATAACCCCTAACGTGCGCTGATAAAACTGATAGGTGTTTCTTTCCATTGTTTCAATTAGCGTTAGCTTAACTAAAGGAGAAACTTTTCGGTTTTCGCACCTCGTTTTTTCGTCTTTCGTCAAAAAAATCGTACCTTTGCAATAGAAAATCAATTACATTTATTATGAAAAAGATATTTTTACTGCTGTGTGTGTTAGTTTCGGTTCAAAGTCAGGCTTGGGATGTTGTGGGTCACCGCATCGTGGCCGATGTTGCCTATCACAACCTCACTCCCGCCGCTAAGGCTGCTGTTGACAATGTGCTGGGTTACGAACGCGCCATGGTCGCTACATCGTCGTGGGCCGACGAGATAAAGAGTGACGTTATCTATCCCGGACAGGACCGCTGGCACTTCCAGGACATTGACGCAGGCAAGACCGACAAGCAACTCGAGGAACTCTTCAACAACAAGACGCTCGAGGGCAAGCACCTGTTCTGGGCTAAGGACAGCCTCATCAACGTACTCAAGAACGACCCCAACAATGCCGATGCTCTCAAGTTTATCGTTCACCTCACTGGCGACGAGTTTCAACCTATGCACATGGGGCATCACGACGATCTGGGCGGCAACCGCGCACGCCTGTACTGGTTTGGCCGCTCTACCAACCTGCACTCGCTGTGGGACGGCATGATGACCGACTATACCCACTACTCTAGCACCGAGTTCTGCGACTACCTGCTCAAGCGCTTTGCTGCTCAACGCGACGAGGTCATGGGCTGGGACGAGCTCACCTGCATCAAGAATACCTACAAGGCTTCGACTGCAATCTATGACGAGTATGCCCAACTGTGCAAGAAGGGCGAGGCCGACGAAAAAGGCTACATGCGCTTTGAACGCGGTTTTGAGTATAAGTTTGCCTACAAGTTCCGTGCTACGCTCGACATGCAGCTCTACACCGCTGGCATACATCTTGCTAAGATTCTTAACGAAATCTATAAATAACACGATATGACCTACAAGTGTCCCAAATGTGGCAAGGCGCTCGACCTCACAAGTGAGGAGCTCATCGACCTGCAATACAAGACCGAGTGCCCACAGTGCAACAGCAAGCTCGAGATAGTGGGCGACTATGCCTACATACCCCTTGAAGACGGATCTCTGGACCTCACCGACGAGGTTCAGGAAGAACCTGTTGTCGAGCCTCAACCCAAACGGGACTCTCTGTATCAAAAGGCGGTTGACTACATCGTCACCTGCAACGCCATTACACCCACAATGCTCAGCGAGTACTTCTCCATCCCCATGGAGCGTGCCCAGGCTCTTATCGACCAGCTCGAGCAAGACGGCATTGTGGGACCGTACAATGGTGGCGCACCGCGCAAGATTCTGATACCACACAACACCAATCTGCCCTTTGGCCTGCAGGACCACTTCGACCCCGACGCACCCACCACTCCACCCGAGTTCAAGAAAACCAAGGTGTTCACCATCAATTGCAGTGGTTGCTTCATGTTCCTGCTCATCTTGCTCGCTACTATAGCTATACTCAAGATGCTCTAAAACACCCCTTTTATAGTCATTTGTCGAAAAAAGGTGACAAAATGTCACCCTATCTCGTTTTTTATGCTTAACTTTGCATTCCCTATTTATATAATAGAGGATGTAGATTGCAACGCACATTTTTTTCGACACATATGACACAAGAAAACTACGAAATAAAGAAAACAGTTCTCGACTACGACGACATACGCAAGATGGTGCCATTCTTTGATGGCAAGCCCAAGTTGGTAAACGCCCTCTTGCGCCTGCTCGATGTAGACAAGGTAAACTGGATTCACGAGCACAACTGTGCAACTCCTGGCGTACCTTTCACCACAGGTCTGCTCAACGACCTGGGCGCTACCATCGAGTTTAACGATAACAGCGTCATCGACAACCTGCCCGAGGGCGGTTTCATCACGGTGAGCAATCACCCCTTTGGTGCCCTCGACGGCATTATGCTCATCAACATACTGGGCAAGCGCCGCCCCGATGTAAAGGTGATGGTGAATATGATACTCAACTACATCAGCGCCATGCGCCCCAACTTCATCGCCGTCGACGCCCTGCAGAGCAACGACCCTGCCAAGCGTGCAGTGTCGATGCGTGGCGTAGCTAGTGCCATCAAGCATGTTAAGGATGGTCATCCACTGTTGTTCTTCCCCGCAGGAGCAGTATCAAAGTGGAACAACCACCTCGAACTTGAGGACCGCGAGTGGCAACCCACGGTTATGCGCATTATCCAGAAGTGTAATGTTCCCGTCATCCCCATCTTCTTCCACGGCAGCAACAGCTGGTGGTTCAACTTGCTGGGACGCATCGACTGGCGCCTGCGCACACTGCGCCTGCCCGCTGAGGTTTTCCGTCGCAGCAACTACGATTTCAAGATTAGCATAGGCAAGCCCATCATGCCCGAGGAGTATGCCCAATACACTACCCCTCAAGAGCTGGGTCAATTCCTTAAAGAACAAACTTATTCATTAAAGCAATGGCAATCCCAGAAGAAATAGCAAAAGTCAAGCGAGCATATCCGCTCGTGGGCGACTCACAGGCACTGGTCGACGCCATCGACCGTGCGCTACGCGTGGCACCATTCAACCTGGCCGTGCTCATCACTGGTGAGAGCGGTGTGGGTAAAGAGGTGTTTCCTCGCATCATCCACGACCACAGTCCTCGCAAGCACAGCAAGTATCTGGCAATCAACTGTGGTGCGATTCCCTCGGGAACCATCACCAGCGAGTTGTTTGGTCATGTAAAGGGTGCATTTACCGACGCATCGAGCGATCGTGACGGTTACTTCCAGGAGGCCGATGGCGGTACCATCTTCCTCGATGAGGTTGCCGAGATGCCCGAGGAGACTCAGGCCATGCTGCTACGCGTGCTCGAGAACGGCGAGTTTGTCAAGGTGGGTTCGTCTAAGGTGCAAAAGACCAATGTGCGCATCGTTGCCGCTACCAACAAAGACCTGTTCTCGGCAGTAAAAGACGGCAAGTTCCGCGCCGACCTGTATTACCGTCTCTCGACAGTACAGATATCTATCCCTGCCCTGCGCGAGCGTGGCAACGACATACTGAAGCTGGCACGCTTCTTCTCGCACAACTTCGCCGACAACTATCGCACCCCCGATGTTGAGTTTACCGACGAGGCTAAGAAATTGCTTCTTGCTTATCCCTGGCCCGGCAATGTGCGCCAACTCAAAAGCATCATTGAGCAGATATCGCTCTTTGAGGCTGGTAACCGCGTCGACGGCGAGGCACTCAAGAAGTTCTTGCCCCGCATCGAGGGCAACTTCCTGCCTGTAGTGAGCGAGAATAGCGAGTTCAACTACACACGCGACCGCGAAGTGATATTCCACATGATATTGCAACTGCAAAACGATGTGCAGATGCTGCAACAACGCCTCAACGAGCAGGGCGACACCACCTATATCAATAGCAACGTGAACAACCTGCGTCGCGAGGCGTCGCCCGCGTTGATGACCACTGCAGGAGCCGACAACGCTCCCCAGTACATCGAGCATCAGGCAGTCGAGGTCGACGACGCCTGGACACCCGCGACATCGTCTCGCCCCCACACCACAATGGGCGACATCGCCGTTGATGTGGCCCAAGTGAAGACTCTCGACGAAACCGAGCGTGAGACCATTGCCGAGGCATTGACCCGTAACCACGGACGCCGCAAGCGCACTGCCGAGGAACTCAACATTTCAGAGCGCACTCTGTATCGCAAGATTAAGCAATATAACCTCGAGAAACTGGGTGTAAACAAGTGAATATGAGCATCGTCAACGACATAACACGACTAGCCCAGGAAGGCGGCACAACAGCCGAGTGGGTTGAGCAGTACCTGGAGCAGTACCCCTACTTCACCACCCCATTGCTGCTGTACCTTAAGGAGCACGGCACCGCAGGCAACGACCAGCTGCTGTCACGCCTGGCCATTGCAAGCCCCGACCGCAAGGCACTGGCACTGCAACTGGGCGAGGATATGGAACGCTTCAACTCGTTCTACCCTGCCGAACAGGCTCCCGTCACCCCCGACACCGACGACGCCATCGACCGCTTCCTCAACAGCTTTGGCAGCAACAACCCCAAGGAGGTTGAAGCCATAAACAACGCTATCTTCAACCCCACACCCGACTATGCCGACATCCTCGCTGCCGAGGAACGCAACTCGGGCGGAGTAGCGCCACAGCCACAATCGTCGCAAGACGAACTCATCAACAACTTTATCGCTGAGAACCTGCAACGCGAGCAAGCCGTGGCACAAGCACCATCGCAACCTCATATCGACGAACAGGAAAAAGCCGAGATTGCCAACGACAGCATCGACAAACCCGAGTTTGTTGACGACTCGATGCTGCAAGAATCGCTGGCAAAATCCTACATTGCCAAGCGTAAATATGCTCAAGCACTCGAAATACTTGAGAACATAAATTTGCGTTTTCCAGAAAAAAGTATTTACTTTGCAGACCAAATTCGATTTTTGCGTAAATTGGTTTTAAACGAAACAATAATAAACAACAAATAAAAAACAAAAATGTACACTATTTTTGCAATTCTTATTTTAATCGCATCAGTACTCCTGATTGGTGTTGTTCTCATTCAAAAGTCAAAGGGTGGCGGTCTCGCTGCTAACGTGAACAACTACAACCAGTTCATGGGTGTTCGCAAGACAACCGACTTTGTTGAGAAGGCTACTTGGGGTCTCGCAATCTTTATCTGCCTTCTTTCTATCGCATCTGCTTTTGTATCAGCACCTACAATGGTCGAGGCTGCTCCCCAAATCAAGAAGCTCCCCGCAACTGAGACTCAAGCTCCCGCGTTCCCCACTGAGCAAGGTCAAGAGGCTGCTGCTCCCGCTGCCGAGCAAGCTCCCGCCGCTCAAAAATAAGGAACCGTTTCCTAAAGAAAGTACAATATCACACCGCACGCACACTGCACCAGCCACTCAAGCACGAGAGGCCAAATGTGGGCGTGCTTGTGCTGTTTCTATAGGTTCCTTGTAAGTTTTATAGTTTTTTAACACAACAGAAATAAGCGTCTCCCCCTACGATGAAAATGGCAATATACATCGCTCTTGCAACAGCTGCACTTTTAACTACCGCCTGCACGACTGCCACCACCGGCACCGAGGGCGAATCGAGTCAGGCCGTGACTGCCGCGGCACCACAATTTGATGCCGACTCGGCCTATAGCTATGTTGCTGCACAGTGTGCCTTTGGTCCTCGCGTGCCAGCAACCGAAGCTCACGCACAGTGCGCCACCTATCTCACTCAAAGCCTGAATAAGTGGGCCGACAGCGTTATCGTGCAAGAGGCTCCCGTCACCACATTTGACGGCAAGCGTCTCACTGCCAAGAACATCATTGCCCAGATCAATCCCACTGCCGAGGGCCGCATCTTGCTAGTGGCACACTGGGACTGCCGCCCCTGGGCCGACCAAGACCCCGATCCCGCCAAGCATAAGGAACCTGTAATGGGAGCCAACGACGCCGCCAGCGGTGTGGGCGTGCTCATGGAAATTGCACGCCAGCTCAAGGCAACTCCCTCACAAGTGGGTGTCGACATCCTGCTGGTAGATGTAGAGGACTGGGGCAATACCGACGACGAGGACAGCTGGGCACTGGGCACACAGTACTGGGCCAAGCATCCACATGTAGCCGACTACAAACCACTGTATGGCATACTGCTCGATATGGTGGGCGCACGCGGAGCGCAATTTGCCCCCGAGTACTACTCGGCACAGAACGCCCCCGATGTGGTACAACTCGTGTGGGGAGTGGCACGCAGCAGCGGTTACAGCTCATTCTTCAAGAGTGAGGGCGGCGGCGGCGTGACCGACGATCATGTAGCCATTAACCAAGCAGTCATTCCCTGTATCGACATCATCGACATGCGTATGG
>JAGHTV010000463.1 GCA_018065165.1 Candidatus Sodaliphilus fimicaballi
CTCACTCCCTTGAGCACGGTTCTAAGCGAAGCATAAAATCATTAATAAAATATTTTCTTTTTTACCAGACAATAATAGAATATATATAGAAATTATGAGTATAGATATTAAAGCTAACAAAGAAGAATTCATTGAGTTGTTGAAGTCTACCGGACGCGAAGGTGTTGAGGACTTGCTCGAGTATCTCGAGGAAGGCAAGAACGACTTTTTCCGTGCTCCCGCAAGCACTCGTTTCCACCTCAATGAGGAGGGCGGTCTGTGCCAACACTCGCTCAATGTGTGCCATGCAGGCCTCCAGCTGCGTGAGCTTGCCATTGCCGAGCGTCCCGACCTAGAATCGGACCTCTCACGCGAGAGCGTAATAATCGTGACCTTGCTGCACGACATTAACAAGAGCGACATATACAAGCCTACGATGAAGAAGGTTAAAGGTGCTTTCGGTATATGGGAGGAAGTTCCCGGTTATGATGTTGATTATAGCAATCTGCCCTTGGGGCATGGCGAGAAATCGGCCATTATGGCCTTGCTCGGCGGTTTGGAAATCTATGAGGAGGAACTCATTGCCATACGCTGGCACATGACAGCTTGGGACCTAGCGTTCCAGAGTCCCGAGGCCAAGAACAACATCAACACCGCACGCGACAAGTATCCGCTGGTGGCATTGCTGCAGCTTGCCGACGGTATGGCTGCCAACATATTTGAATTTACACATAAAAGAGACTAATTGCTATTTTTTTAGAAGTTTCAATGCATAATTATGAATAAAAGAGCTTTTTTACTTATTGCGGCTATCGTGCTCGTTGCTTCATGGGCGCGTGCCATTACTGCACAAGAGGCGGTCAACCGCTTTGCATTTGACCCAAGCATGAAGCATGCATCATTGACCGTGATGTTTATGGATATTGACTCGGGTACCGTTATTGCCGAACACAACCCCGACCTCTCGGTGGGTACTGCTTCAACAATGAAGACCGTAACATCTACCACAGCCCTTGAGGTGCTAGGTGGCGACTTCCGCTTTGAGACCAAGGTGTATGCCTATGGCAAAGTGCTCAACGACACCCTGCGTGGCAACTTGCTCATCGTTGGTAGCGGTGACCCCACACTGGGCACTCGCTACATGCGTGGCATTGCAAGCATGCCCAACGAGATAGTGGCGGCATGCCAACAACTTGGCATCAAGGCCATTGACGGTCGTGTACTCACAGATACAAGCTTGTATCCAACTATCCCCTATAGCTCATGGTGGGATGCAGGCGACCTGGCACAGGACTATGGTGCTGGTGTTCATTCAATCAACTACAAGGACAACTATGTAAAACTCAACTTCAATATCGACCGCAAGGGTGCAATCAAGGATGCTCGCCTCATACCCGAGGTGCCTGGTGTCACCATCGTTGACAAGACTCGTCCTGGCGTGCGCAACTTCCTTGAGAGTATGCTTGAATATAGCACACAGGCAATTGCCATTTTGGGTACAACTGCAACTGGCAAGGGCAAGACCCGTCACAGTTGGGATGTGGTTATACCCAATCCCGAAGCACTTCTCGTTGCCGATGTCGAAAAGGCTCTTGCTGATGCTGGTATCGTCATAAATCATAATGAAAAGGCTCTGGGTAACAAGGATAAGACCGTGGTCGAAATCGTCAACCACAAGTCTCCCGTGCTCACCGATATCATTGAGTCGCTGCTCGACCGTAGCGACAATATGTACACTCACGCTCTGTTGCGTGCTGTGGGTGTGCGTAGTAAAGACTTCATCAATCACGGTGGCGAGGTTAGCAATGCAGGTGTTGCAGTCGTGCGTCAGGTGTTTAAGAAGTGGGGCGACGACAGCGAGGCTCTGTTCATGAAAGATGGTAGCGGCCTTGCTCGCGTTGACAAGGGCTCTGCTCGCATGTTCTGCAATATGTTGCGTTATATGGCCGCTCGTGAGTATAACGGCAAGCGTCTCACCGACCTAATGTCGCGTGCTGGCAAGCGTATAGGTTCAATCCTGCCTACCACTGAGTTGAGCAAGACTATCTCGCTGAAGAGTGGTAGCATGAGCGATGTGCAATGCTTTGTGGGTTACTATCCTGCCGATGCTCCCAAGGTGGCTTGGTGTATCCTGGCCAACAACTACTCATGCTCTCGCAGCACCTTGCGCGACAACATGGACCGTATGCTCATCGATGTGCTCACACCTCAACCCGAGCCCGAACCTACACTCGATCCTGCTTTACAGGTTATAGATACCACAAAAGAGTAAGCATAACCACATATAATGTAAAGTGGGTGTGTCATAATGTAAGAATGGTGGGCGCGCTGTAAGCGCAGTGTCGCTATTAGCCCAGGGCAACGCCCTGGGTAACTGGTACAAAGAGAAAGCGCCCTGCAAGGGCAAAAGATTTGTTGCCATAAAATAACGCATTATGACACACCCTCTTTGTTGTTGCTGTTATGATTGTTTGACAATGTCAAGTATTGTGGCAATCGAGGTTGCTGGATGCAGCCACTTAATAGATGGGTAGCGGGCAAGCCAGGTCAGTTGCTTCTTGGCATAGACACGGGTGTTCTTTTTAATTCGCTCGCGAGCGGTAACATAATCCATTGTCCCATCAAAGTATGCAAACATCTCCTTCATGCCCACAGTGTTGAGCGAGTTGAGGTGACGCAGGTGTAACACGCTGCGAGCTTCTTGCTCAAGTCCTTGTTCCATCATGAGGTCTACACGACGATTGATGCGGTCAAAGAGCAGAGGACGCTCCATGTTCAGACCTATCTTCACGATGTTGAAATCGCGTTGCTTAGCTTGTCCTGTGCGCAGGCTAGAGTAGGGCACACCCGTTTGTCGGCAAATCTCTATGGCGTGTACCACACGGCGCGTGTTGCACTTGTCAACCTGCGCATAGTACTCGGGGTCAATTATCTCAAGCTCGGCAAGCAGCCCCTCGAGGCCTATATTGTCAAGGTCGCGTAGCACGCGAGCACGCAGGTCATCGCTGATGTTGGGTATCTCATCAATGCCACGGCACACGGCGTCGACATACATCATCGAACCTCCGCACATCACCACATAGTCGCTGTGTTGCCACAGTGTGGGCAGCAGGTGCATTACGTCGGCCTCATACTGCGCTGCGCTGTAGTACTCGTCAAGTTCGCGAAACTCTACAAAGTGATGCTTTGCCAGGGCTTGCTCCTCGGCCGTGGGTGCAGCGGTGCATATGGGTATGTGGCGAAATATCTGCCTGGAGTCGGCATTTACAATGTCACACCCTAGCGTGCGTGCCAGTTCTATGGACACACGGGTCTTGCCCACGGCTGTGGGGCCGGTAATCACTATGAGGGTGTGCTGATGATTCATTGCTGCATTGCGTTTTCAGTGCAAAGATAGTAAATTTTGCGTGGCTTTATACCAACTTTTGCCACATTAATTGCACAATTCAATCTTGTTATATACCTTTGCGTTAAATAAACTCGCATTAATATGAAACAGGTAGTTACTTTTATGATGATTTTAGTGGCGTCGATGGCTATGGCACAGTCTTCAAGCCACAAGTATATAACTGTTGTTGCCGAACCTGACCATGCCGACTGGATGTACAAAGTGGGGGAGACCGCAACATTCACTGCTTATGCAATCAAGGAAAATGTGCGTATGACCAATACTGAGATTACATACAGCTATGGTCCCGACAAACTTGATGCTACTTACACTGGCAAGGTTAAGACCGACAAAAACGGCAAGGCTACTTTTAAGGTGCCAGGTATGAAGGCTCCTGGCTTCACATCGGTTCGCGTCAAGGTTAACTACGAGGGCGAGGATTACGCCTCGATGACCAACATCGGTTTTGATCCCTATAAGCTTGAGCCCACCACTACTATGCCAGCCGACTTCAACGAATTCTGGGACAACTCGATGGAAAAGGCATCAAAGGTGCCCATGGATGTAATCGTGCGTCACAACGACAAGGAGAGTAACGCTACTATCGATGTTTATTATGTACGCATTCAGTCTTATCGCAAGGGTAACTACGTATATGGAGTTCTCTCCGTGCCCAAGACTCCTGGTCGCAAGCCTGCCATCTTGCGTTTGCCTGGTGCTGCAGTACGCCAGTTCCATGGTCCCAGCGATCTTGCCTACGAGGGCTTTGTGGTGCTCGAGATTGGCGTTCACGGCATCCCTGTTGACCAAGACGAGGAAATCTACCATCAGCTCGAGAGCGGTGCACTCTCGGGCTACACAGCACAGGGCATCGACAATCGCGACACATATTATTATAAGCGTTCTATCCTAGGTTGTGTACGTGCCATCGACTACCTGTGTTCACGCGACGATGTTGACGCGTCACGCATTGCAACCTACGGCGGTAGCCAGGGTGGTATGCTCTCAATCATGACAGCATCGCTCGACAAGCGTGTGAAGTGCCTCTTTGCTTACTTCCCTGCATTCTGCGAGCTTGGTGGTTACTATTATGGTCGTGCCGGTGGTTGGCCTCACATGTTCCGCAATCCCAACGAGCCCAACATTCAAGCCCGACTCGAAGTGTCTCGCTATTACGACACAGTCAACTTTGCTCGCCGTCTCAAGGCTCCTGGTTTCTACGCTTGGGGATTTAACGACCCTGCTTGCTGTCCCACAAGCACATTCAGTGCCTATAATGTGATTACTGCTCCCAAACAGCTCCATGTGGGCCGCGACACTGGCCACTGGCTGTATCCATGGCAAACGGCTAAGGCTCTCAAGTGGCTCAAGCAGCAACTCGATGTTAAATAACACACACACAATCCTATCATCGTAATATGGAAACCGTAAAGAAGTATGATTTAGACCGAGTGACCAGGCTGGTGATAACAGTTGCAACTATTGCATTGGCTATTTTCCTTATACAGTTCCTGTCACCAGTGCTCATGCCATTTCTCATTGGCTTTGTATTGGCCTATATGATTAACCCTGCCGTGCAGTTCTTGCAGAAGGTTACTCGCATCAAGAACCGTGGTGTGGTAGTTGTCCTCACGTTGCTGCTCATTATAGCTGTGCTTACTCTGGTATGCTGGTTCTTGATTCCTTATTTTATCGATGAGTTGACCAGCATGACCAAGATGCTCACTGCCTATGCCAAGTCATCGTTCAAGATCCCTTATTTGCCAGCATCGGTACATTCTTTCATCCGTCGCAACATCGATGTCAACAACCTTGCCAATATGCTCAGTCAGGAGCAATGGGAACAGCTTGCCAAGCAGGTCGCTAATGGCACGTGGTCGGTAGTGGGCGAGACTATGAGTGTCATACTCAGCATTGTGTCATCGCTCATTGTGTTGCTGTACATGTTCTTCGTGTTGCTCGACTTTGAGAAACTGTCGCGTAGCTTCAAGGCTGCCATCCCCAAGCAATATCGTCACATGTCACTGCGTGTTCTCGACGATGTCCAGAACACAATGAGCCGCTACTTCCGCGGTCAGGCACTGGTGTCGCTGTTCGTTGGTATTATCTTTGCCATCGAGTTTTACATCATCGGTTTGCCCATGGCAATCATCTTTGGTTTGTCTATTGGCGTGCTCAACATGGTACCATACCTGCAACTTGTTTCCATCCCCTTTGCCGCTTTCTTGTGCCTCGTGGCATCGGTAGCTACAGGAGGCAGCTTCTGGGTGCTCTTTGGTTGGACATTTGGTGCTTATTGCCTGTGTCAGGTGATTCAAGACCTTGTGCTTATTCCTGCCATCATGAAGTCGCAGATGGGACTCAATCCGGCAATCATCTTCCTGGCATTGTCATTGTGGGCCTATGTGCTGGGATTCATCGGCCTCATCATCGCCTTGCCACTCACCACGCTCATCATCTCGTATTATTGCGAGTTTGTGCTTCATCAGCCCAACCCGTTGCGCAAGCGTAGAAAATAACGTAAACGCTAACGTAAACGCAAAAACTTGCAGCCACCGTTCCTTGAGCGTTCACTCAGGGTTAGCGCTATACTGCAGTGTGCCTTGCGATAATCGCAAGGTAAATGCCATCGCTAACG
>JAGHTV010000393.1 GCA_018065165.1 Candidatus Sodaliphilus fimicaballi
AGGTAAACTCGCTGTTCCCTCTCCCACAGGCGATGCTGAGGCCGACGCTAAGGCTGTTATCGACTTTATGAAGGCTAAGATTGAGAGCGTTCAAACAGCTGAAGAATTCCAAGCATTTGAAAAAGACCTTACTCCTATGATGCAAGAATTTGAGAAGGCTTATGGCGAAGGTGACGCTAAGAAGAAATTTGACGAAGCTGGCGAGAAGTACATGAAGGAAATCAACTTCAACTTTGAGAAGGCTATGGAAGACTGGATGAAGGCTCATCCCGAGGAGATGAAGAAGGCTCTGCAAAGCGCACTCGAGGAGCAAGTTAACGAAGCTCCCGCTGAAGAACCTGCTAAATAATCAGCTGTCAGCTGAATACAGATAAAACAAGCCCCGGCTCACACGAGCTGGGGCTTTCTATATGGTAAAAAAAGAAAATATTTGATTTGATTTTATGCTTCGCTAGGAAAATGGCTTGCTCTGCAAGCAAAATGAAATTACCTTATAAATAGAGTAATATTATTTTGTGGGCTGGCCCACTATTTTTTGGCGCTAGCCATAATAAATAAAAAGTTCATTTTCTTTTTTGCGTACAGTTATAGTAAGTGGTTTACTCGAGGCAGGCGTCGAGGTCGGCGGCGATTTGCTTCTTGTCGAGCTTTTGACCTATGAATACAATCTTAATCATGCGGTCGCCCACTTCCTCGTCCCAGTCGCGTACCACGCCTGGCTCACGCTGCATGAGTTGGTAGAGCTCCTCGGGTGGCATGGTAGCAAACCACAATCCGCTCTCGCGCATGGTCTTCTGTACGCCAGCCTGCTCAAAGAGATATGACATATCGGGGGTGACGCTGAAGTAGCAAATGCCCTTGGCACGAATTACGTTGCGAGGCCACTTGGTTGCCACATAGCGGTCAAACTTCTCGAGGCTGAAGGGTTTGCGACGGTAGTACACATAGGTACCTATACCGTACTCCTCAACCTCACCTCCATCGTGATGATGATGGTGGTGGTGGTGATGATGATGGTGGCCGTGTTCATGCTCTTCATCGTCATCATGGTCGTGATGGTGATGCTCGTGGTCGCACTCCTCACCTTCCTCGTGATGGTGGCCGCAAACCTCGCACACATCGTCGTCATCATCGTCATGGTCGTGATGATGATGCTCGTGGTGATGGTGTTCGTGCTCGTCGTGGTCGTCATCATCGTCGTCCTCGTGCTCGTCGACTACGCCCTCTATCTTCTGCACCCATGTAGCCGATGTAGCTACGCCGTCGTAGTAGAACATGCCAGTGTTTACGATTTCGTCGAGGTCAACGTCGGCATAGTCACACTCTATAATCTTAGCCTTAGGCTGCAGAGCCTTGATAATTTCCTTGACGCGAGCGAGCTCGGCAGGCGATACCTCTGACACCTTGTTGAGCAGTACGATGTTGCAGAACTCGAGTTGCTGGATGATGAGGTTCTCGATATCTTCCTCGTCGAGACCCTTACGGGTGAGCGACTTACCACAGTCAAACTCACTCTGCATGCGCAGCGCATCTACTACGGTAACGATGCAGTCGAGGCGACCGATACCGTACTTTGTAAACTCCTCGCCCATGCCGGGTATGTTGCAAATGGTTTGAGCGATGGGCTCAGGCTCGCAGATGCCACTAGCCTCAATCACGATGTAATCAAAGCGGTTCATCTTGAGGATGTCCTGAATTTGCTCCACGAGGTCCATCTTGAGCGTACAGCAAATGCAGCCGTTTTGCAGAGCCACGAGGCTCTCGTCCTTCTGGCCCACGATACCGCCCTTCTGTATCAGGTCGGCGTCGATGTTAACCTCGCCTATATCGTTTACAATCACCGCAAACTTAATGTTACGCTTGTTGGTGAGAATGTGGTTTACCAGTGTAGTCTTGCCGCTGCCCAGGTAACCGGTAAGCAGCAGAATGGGAGTTACATTAGTCATAGTATAATAAATTAATTATAGTGCAAAATTACAACTTTTTCTCGCTCGTTGTATCAAAGAAATAATTATCTTTGCAAAAAACTAATGTAACGCTATGAGAAGAATCGTTTCACTGCTGGTAGCTGCTGTTATGCTGACTGCCACAACATGGGCTGCCGACGCCGATGTACAAGAGGCCGAGGCTCTGGCTGCACGCCTGTCGCAACGCCTCGCCGAGAAGGTAAGTTTCGCCAAGATCAAGTCGCCCAAGAAGGGTACCGACGTGTATTCGCTCGTCGCTAACGTGGATGGCAGCATCACCATCGGCGGTAACAATGCCAATGCCATGGCAGTGGGCCTCAACCACTACCTGAAGAAGTATTGCAACACCACCGTGTCGTGGTATGCCGACGTGCCTGTTGAGTTGCCCGAGGTGTTGCCCAACCTGCCCGAGAGCCAGATGGTAACCTCTACCGTGCCGCAGCGATTCTTCCTCAACTATTGCACTTATGGCTACACGATGACCTTCTGGCAATGGAAAGACTGGGAGCGCTTCATCGACTGGATGGCCCTCAACGGCGTGAACATGCCCCTTGCCATCACTGGTCAGGAGGCTGTGTGGATGAAGGTGTGGACCTCGATGGGTATGACTGAGCAGGAATGCCGCGAGTACTTCACTGGCCCTTCGTTCCTGGCATGGCACCGCATGGCCAACGTGGACAAGTGGTGTGGCCCTCTGCCCCAGCACTGGCTCGACACACAGGTTGAGCTGCAGCACAAAATTCTGGCTCGCGAGCGTGCCCTGAACATGCGACCCGTGATGAACGCATTTGCCGGTCATGTGCCCCGTCGCATCAAGGAGCTCTACCCCGACGCCAAGATATCTATGTTGAGCGACTGGGCCAACTTCAGCGACGACGAGCGCACTTACTTCCTCGACTCTGAGGACCCCATGTTTGACAAAGTACAGAAGATGTTTGTCGAGGAGCAGAGCAAGCTCTTTGGCAGCGACCACATCTACGGCATAGACCCCTTCAACGAGATGGATCCCCCCAGCTGGGAAGAGAGCTACTTGGCTCGCGTCACCAAGCACATGTATGAGAGCGTCAAGAAAGCCGACCCAAAGGCCGAGTGGCTGCAAATGGGCTGGATACTCTACTACCAGAAGGTGTGGACCGCCGAGCGAACCAAGGC
>JAGHTV010000330.1 GCA_018065165.1 Candidatus Sodaliphilus fimicaballi
GACTTGGGATTCTTAGCACCAAAGCTCTTAACTATCTTGGCCCACAACAGACGACCAGCACGCATCTTAGCGATCTCGGTGAAGAAGTTCATTGAAATAGCCCAGAAGAATGACAGACGGGGTGCGAATGCATCAACATCAAGACCAGCGTTTACACCAGTGCGGATGTAATCCATACCGTCGGCCAGTGTGAATGCGAGCTCGATATCAGCGGTTGCACCTGCCTCTTGCATGTGGTAACCTGAGATAGAGATAGAGTTGAACTTGGGCATGTTTTGAGATGTGTACTCAAAGATGCTAGCGATGATCTGCATTGAGAACTTGGGAGGATAGATGTAGGTGTTACGCACCATGAACTCCTTAAGGATATCATTCTGGATTGTACCTGCCATTTCCTCGAGCTTAGCACCCTGCTCAAGACCTGAAACGATGTAGAATGCCATGATAGGAAGAACGGCACCGTTCATTGTCATTGACACTGACATCTTGTTCAAAGGAATTCCGTCAAAGAGTACCTTCATATCCTCAACCGAGCAGATAGATACACCAGCCTTACCAACATCACCAACTACGCGTTGGTTATCGGCATTGTAACCACGGTGTGTAGGAAGGTCGAATGCAACAGAAAGACCCTTTTGACCTGAAGCGAGGTTACGACGGTAGAATGCGTTTGACTCGTGTGCAGTTGAGAAACCTGCATACTGACGAACGGTCCACGGACGGAAGGGGTACATAAGGCTGTAAGGACCACCCAGGAAAGGAGGAATACCAGCAACGAAGTTGAGGTGTTCAAGTCCTTCAAGGTCTTGCTTTGTATATACGGGCTTGATGTCGAGCAACTCGGCGTTCTTCCAAGGCTCGGCCATCACGAGAGGCTTGTGTTCTACATTAAAAGCCTCGTTTGCAATATCTATATTCTTAAAATTAGGTCTCATAATTATCAACTGTTATTTTAAAAGTTTTGCATTGAAAGCTTTAAGTGAACTTAATACATTTGTACGAACATTGATGAAGTTGGTAACACCCATCTCCTTGAACTCATCGGTCTCGGGACCAGCAAGTACGAGTTCTGCCTTACCATCGAGAAGCTTAACAGCCTCGGGGATAAGTGTAGGATACTCGTCATCACTTGAGCAAAGAACTACGATGTCAGCATTCTGTTCCATTGCAGCATTTACGCCCTCTTCAACAGTCTTGAAACCATTGTTGTCGATGAGCTTGTAACCTGCACAAGCAAAGAAGTTGTCAGAGAATTGAGCACGAGCAAGACGCATTGCCAAGTTACCGATTGTAAGCATGAATACAACGGGTTGCTTAGCAGCGTTCTCTGTTGCGAGGCGGATTTCTTCGAACTCTTCGCCCAGACGCTTGTTGTTGAGCTTAACTTCGCCTTCCTCGGGAGCACATTCACACTTGCACTCACACTTAGCAGCAGCCTTATTGGCAGCAACCTCGGTGAAGTTGGGGAATTGGTTTGTACCAAGGAGTTGCTCACGACGCTTAGCAACCTTGCCAAAGCGATCCTTAGCAGAAGCATTAACTGCGTTAGTTACCTCGTTGCTCTCAACACAAGCCTTGAAACCACCCTTATCCTCTACATCGAGAAAGAGTTTCCAACCCTCTTGTGCAAGAGAAGCAGTAAGCATCTCAATGTAATAAGAACCACCAGCAGGGTCAACAACCTTGTCGAGGTGACTTTCTTCGCGAAGAAGAATCTGTTGGTTACGAGCGATACGCTCTGAGAAGTCGTCACTCTTCTGATAAGGAGCATCGAAGGGAACAACAACGATTGAATCAACACATGCGAGTGCGGCACTCATAGCCTCAGTTTGAGAACGGAGGAGGTTAACATGTGAGTCAAATAATGTTTGGTTGAACTTAGATGTCTCAGCATTTACAACCATCTTGCAAGTGCATTCGCACTCGGGGTTGTATTGCTTAACGATTTGAGCCCACAGCTGACGAGCAGCACGGAACTTAGCGATCTCCATAAAGTAGATGGTAGATACGCCCATATTGAATTTAATGCGGTGAGCAACCTCGTCGGCTGTGAAGCCAGCTTCGGTCATCATTGCCA
>JAGHTV010000125.1 GCA_018065165.1 Candidatus Sodaliphilus fimicaballi
ACGCAAGACCAAGGATGCTCCCCAAGAAGACGTAACCGTTAAGCCCGATCCCAGCAAGAACATCTCTCTGGCTGGTGGACGCGTGTACCTCGACAACTCGGTTGCTCAGTGGAACGACGAGTGCATCTATCTGGTAGTGGGCAATGACAATGCGTCGCAGTGCGTGCGCTTCCTTCCCGATGCCGATGGCCGCCTCGTGTGCCCAATGCCCTATACCAAGGAGGACATTACTTACATTGCCGTGATAGGCAATAGTCACTATAGCAGCGGCGCGTGGGGACCCAGCAACCTCACTAAGGCTCACCACTACTCGGCTACTTACACAGGAAAGTTGCAATCAAGCATCAGCGATGGCTGGGAGATTAAGCTTGCAGGTGCCGATAATGGCAGCGCAATCACCATCAATGCCCTTGAGGGTGACTTTACTCAAGTGTTCACCACTACAGAAAAGAACAACTGCTATCGCCTCGACGACGACCTGCGTCAGATCACTTTCATCTTCTCTACAGCTCGCTCTCGCTTCGTTATCTCGCCTCTCAATGTTAAGAAGGTGTATTCTTATGGCTCAATCTCTAACTGGGAGAAGACCAACGAGGACTATGTGCTTGCTGGTTACAGCGACGACTGCTTCTACATCACCTTGCCTTACTCGGCACTCGAGATGACAGGTAATGGCGGACAACCCGAGTTCTTGTTCAATGTCTATCACATGAACGGTAACTCTTATGTGACTCAATCTTGGCCCACACTCGAGGAGGGCTGCGCTGAGCACCTCGTGTTCAACTCTAACGGATGGAAGCAAATTGTTGCTTTCAACGACGACGATGTAGCTGACCTGCTCAAGCGCAAGGAGGTTGCTCTCTACATACGCCCCTTGAGCGACTTTGACCTTACTTCTCGCGTCGACCAAGAGAAGATTTCTAACTTCCGTCAAGTGCCTGGTACACAACATCTGTATCGTTCTTACCATCCTTACCACTCATCTCGCAGCCAGTATGACACTGAGTATGAGCGTCTCAACTGGGTTGGCAAGCTCGCTGCCGAGACTGGCATCAAGTGTGATATCGCCCTCTCGGGCAACCTCGAGAGCGAGGATGGCAAGACAACTTACACTTGTGGCGGTAAGACTTACACTGAGCAGATACCCGACTATTATCGCGAGATTATCAAGAACAACCGTGTGCTCTATGTGGGCACCGAGAATGGCCACACACCATCTTACGACTATGCTCTCTACTTTACCGATAGTGAGCGCTTCGCACAGTGGGTACAAGAAATCGTGCGCTTCATCAACGACGACAATCACCCCGTTCCCTTCCAGCTTCATTGCCACCTGGGCGCTGACCGCACAGGCGTGTTCTCAGGCCTCCTTGGTGCCCTCTGCGGCGCTTCTTGGGACCAAGTCGCTGCCGACTACAATCGCACAAGCGACCTGCAAGTGAGCGAGTATCGCCACAGCAACCAGCTGCGCTATGCATTCTCTCGTCTCACAGGATTTGACCCCATCATCCTGCCTTCGGGCGAGAACGCTGCACCCTCTACCTACACTGAGAATACAATCAACGAGGCTAAGGCCAACCTCAAGTCTTACACTGGTGGCTGCTCTCTCTACACTTATCCCGCTGTAGGCACTGCACTGCCCACTTTGCAACAAGCTCTGGCCGACCACTTCGTTAAGGGTGGATTCCTTACTCAAGACGAGATCGACAAGTGTGTGGCTAAGCTGCGTGGCGAGCACACTGGTACTGGCATCACCATCGTCGATACTACAGTTTCTACTGTAGCTCGCAAGATGCTCAAGGATGGTCAGGTAGTCATCGTACGTGGCAATGACACCTACGACGTGATGGGTCGCAAACTGTAACGAACTTAATAATTCCTAAATACCTAGATTTTTGTGGGAGGGTCGCAATGACTCTCCCACAATTTGCCTATACAATATAAACTTTTTTACACGATATAGTTCTATTAGTTAGATATTTGTTGTACCTTTGTGTGCTATCACAATATATAGCGGCACGATTGTTGCACAATAGGGTAGAGGTATAATATAATAAACAATAGAACTATGTATTGGATTTTATTTATTGGAATATCACTGGTTAGTTGGCTTGTGCAGCGCAACCCCACCAAGAAGTTTGACACTTACTCACATGTTCCCCTGGGTGGTCACATGCTTGGACGTGATATTGCCGAGCGTATGCTTCGCGACAATGGCATTGACAATGTCTCGGTAAGAGAAGTGAGCGGTGACCTCACCGACTTCTTTAATCCTGCCGACATGACTGTAAACCTGAGCGACACCGTTTATAGCCACAATACCGTTGCCGCTGCTGCCGTTGCGGCTCACGAGTGTGGCCACGCCGTTCAGCACAAGACAGGCTACAGCATGCTCGTGCTGCGCACCAAGCTTGTTCCCGCTGTCACATTTGCCTCAAAGTGGGTATCATGGGTACTGCTGGCAGGCATCTTGCTGGTTGAGGTGTTTCCTCAGTTGCTCATGCTAGGCATCGCTTTGTTTGCCATCACAACGCTGTTCAGCTTCGTCACACTGCCCGTTGAGATTGATGCCAGCCGCCGTGCCATCAAGTGGCTCGAGACTGCTGGTATCACACAAGGTGAGGACACCGTGATGGCCAAGGACGCCCTTCATGCAGCCGCCTACACCTATGTTGCAGCTGCCCTTGGCTCACTAGCAACACTCGTTTACTATGTATTCATGCTCCTGAGCCGCCGCGACTGATTATGAACTATTCAAGTTTCGCCCGCTGTAATTTACTGTCTTGCATGTAAATAAAGTATTAATCGCACCGATAGGTGCGTGGTCGCACATTGTGCGACTATTGATAACCGGGGGTGAAGTGAGCGTAGCGAACGTAACCCTCGGTTAAAGAGAACACAGAGAAGGCGTGCTAAAAGTACGCAACTTACCGATGTTAGGCGGTATTTTAACAACATGCGAAACTTGAATGAACTAAATTATTCGCACGGTATATGCTTCCAAATAAGAACAGAATTATCAAAGGGTTTATGAAAATCACTAAGAAAACGTTTGTTTCGGTAATATTAGCTTTGGCTGTTGTGGGTTGTGTTGCAGTTGCTTGCTATTATGTAGACACCACTCCCCACTGCCAAGCTGTGGACGAGCCATCTATAGATAAGGTTAATAGCGTAAAGATTGATATAGAAAAACTTACTCCACCCACAGGAGGCCTCAAGACTGTTAGCCGCGACAAGGCGTTGAAACAAATCCTTAAGGACTGGGAAAATGATAGTGTGACCGTGTTTGCCCACAGCGGCCGTTGCGACGACAAATTAGTATCTTTGGCGCATCCTTTCTTTGAGGGGATGCACAAGGCCTACGCCGAGCATCGCCCCTTCGTCTTGACTCCCGATGCCGTGTGGGCGCTTATATGCCAGGGATTTGCAATGCATGTCAAAGCCAATTCCGACAGTTTGAGAACACAGTTAGTGAACTTCGATGGCAAGAAGATGCTCAAATTGACTGTTCAGGGACGCATTGATGACCCTAACAATGACTGGACCGGTTCGTTTGCCGAATTCAATACACAGATTGGTAAATATACAGGTCAGGAACTGCTAGATGTGCTCACAGCCGATTTCTCGACCACAACCACAACAACGCGTGCAGTGACGCAGGTTATGGTTATGTCCTCGATGCAGAATTATTTTAGCTATACCGTACTGGAAGCATGCGGCATCCCATGGGTGATATTAGAGGGAACTGCCGACGATTGGCAAAAGATACTTGACAAGACACAATTGTTGCGCCAATACGGGCTCGACTGGTGGTTCGACGAGTTGGACCCCGTTTTGGGCAAAATCGCTAAGGCAGCCCAAGGAGAAAGGGACAAGGCTTTCTGGACGGGAATGTTCAAGAGCCATGTGCCCGACCAGGATGAGTGTGGCGCGCCCTCAATAGAAGTAGACGGATGGATTGTAAAGTTTTATCCATACTATGAAGAAACAAGGCGTAATCTTAAAACCATTGCCGACTACCATTACCATTTAGGATCGGAGATTGAATCCATTCCCGTCGAATTCATCGATGTAAATGGCAGGAAAA
>JAGHTV010000253.1 GCA_018065165.1 Candidatus Sodaliphilus fimicaballi
GAAGTGGTTGCTGCCATCGGCAAGCGTCTTCTCGCCAGCTACGGTAACCTGCTGTGATGTCACGTCGGCAGTGCCATATTCAACCGCTCCGTCGGCAGTGGCCTTGTCGCCGCTGTAAAGGACAGTCACCTTGCTCACTGCCTCGTAGTTTTCCTTGAGGTCGAGCTTGATGCCCTTGATGGTCTCCAGGGTGAGAGTACCCTCGGTCACCACGTTGAAGTCGATGAGGTCGGCTCCGGTAGCGCCTGTAGAGATGATTTCGCTGCTAGTCTGGTTCACGGTCACTTCCTTAACCTCCATGTTGTGGTTAACGAAGGGACGAACCGACGCCTCAAAACCTGTGCCAGCATAGTAGCTGCTAGTGGTGTTGGGGTTGAAGACGATAGTCATAGCGCCATTGGCGGCAGTTGAACGCAGGATGCGGCCGGGACCAACCTTCTGCTGCGATGCGTCGTTGAGTTCCCACAACAGGTTGTCGGCAGCAGTCGTTTCACCGCTGTAAACCTTGAACACGGCCTTTGTGCCATAGCTTGAACTTGCGTAGTAAACGTCAAACTTTGAGAAGTCGAGTTCGATAACGCTGTTCTCAACAGTGGGAACAAATGTTACCTGATGAACTGCGTTTACATAGTCATAATAAGTGGGGTTGTAAGGCGACTTGGTGTCGGTAAGCGTCCACTCGTCATGGATGTTGTGGCTGTGACTGCCTTGAGTCATGCGGCACACGTTGTTGATGTCGATTTGTGCAGCAGCTGCCTCGGCGGGAGTCTGCTCAACATCGTCAACAGTAGCACTTGTCAGCGCCAGCTTGATGATTTCGTCGTTGCTTGCCTCGTTGGCGATGTTGGCGAGCACTGCAAAGTAGTTGTGACCCTCGGCAAGTGTGTACTCGCCAGTGATAGCCATCGATGCAGCAGCGTCGGCCTGACCAAAGAGGTTAGTTGTAGTTACATTAGGCTTCTCGCCCAGTGCATAAACCTTAACGCCTGCAAGAGCTGCGAGAGGAGCACATTGTGATGCGTCCAGAGTGAGCTTCTTGAGGGTGAGGGGATTGCTCTGGTTGTCGGTAGTGACATCGATGAGCATCATCTTAACGTCGAGGTCGCCAGCAGCAGCCTCGCTTGTGCCCATTGATTGAGCTGTAACAGCCTTGAATGTCATGTCGCCGGGCAGGAACTGGCTCACGATAGCCTCCCAACCGTCGGCGGGAACACCAGTGGTGCTCTTAAGGGTGATGGTCATTGAGCCGTCCTCGGCAGTACTCTTAACCACCTTGCTCTCCTCGAGCAGGGTAGCGATGAGGTTGTCCTCGTTTGCCTCGCGACCGTTGTAGAACTTGAATACGTCGTTAAGACCTACCGATGAGGTGTTGAAGATGGCAAACTTTGTAAAGTCAACCTTGATAGCGTTGCCGGCAGTTGCGGGAACGAAGGTTACTGAGCCCTCAAATTTCTCGCCCACCTTGCCGTCCTTGCCACCGTCGTCGTAGAAGTTAATGTCGTCGCTCACGGTGTAAACCTTGTTAGTGGCTTGCATGAGCACGGTGTTGTCGATAGCTACGCCAGTAGCTGTGGTAGCGCTGAGTGTACGAGCTGTGCCGTCTACGCTCAGTGCAGTTACCTCGAGTGAGGGGATAGTGCCTGTAGCATCGGGGAGGATGTCGGCAACAACCCAGAACTTATTCTTACCGCTCTTGAGAGTTACGTCGCTTGCTGTGAGGGCGTCGCCCAGTGTAGCAGCAGTTGCGAGCAGATGATCGGCATCAAACTTGTCGCCCTTGTACAGGCGTACGTTCTCGACCTGAGTAGAACCTGCCAGCGCTTGTGTGCTGATGGCAAGATTGTTCATTGTGAGGGGATTGCTACCGCCGTCGGTAACAACCTCGGCACCAAAGATGGCTTGGTTCACAGCACCACGGTAGATGCCTGCAGTACCGCTCACTGCGGTAGCCGATGTGTACTCCATATCCTTGGGCGACAGGCTGGTAACTGTGATTTCCCAACCAGTCTGGCCCGCCGGGCTGTCGCTATGAAAACCAAACGACATTTTACCGTCGGCGCTCTGTGAAGTGTACTCCAAGCCCACATTGTCTTTAGTGAGCTTGTAGGTCCAACCAGAGGGAAGATAACGTGACTGGCCCACACCATCGCTGGTGCCGCTCTTGATTTGCGTTATCGCTCCGTCATAGACACACATGTAGTTTGTTCCTGTCAAGTCAATGCTCTTGACTGAGATTTGAATCAATTCGCCTTCGTTCTTGGGTGCGAACACCACGCCAGCGTCACGATAACTGGGAATGGTCTTGCCGTCGGCAACTGCCTTGAAGGTGATTGTTCCATCTACAGTGTAGGTCTCAAGGCCGTCGCTAGTCTTCAGATAGAAGACACCGTCGGTATCGCTCCAGGCCTTGGTCGTAACTGCAGAAGCCTCGATGCTACCCATCACTATGAGCAGCAACAGAGATAGATACAATTTAAATTGCCTCATGTTATTATGAATTTAGTTAATAAAAGTTGTTTAAATTCACTACAACAAGGCATTTCGCGGGCATAGTGCCAGCTAGCACACAGACGGATGCAACACACGCCACCACGAGGGGCGCAGGGAGCACGCACATTAGGTATGTTCTGATAGTAGAACCACCTTAAATGGGGGAGTCAACAATGTGTGTTTCGGCTCTAATTCCACGAAAGCCAAAATCTTAGTTACATGTCACGGTAGGTCTTCTGACTTATCCCTCGGGACGGGTTGCTATTCCGTCCCCGTTGTCCTGCCTTCCCAGGGAGTTATACCCCAGTGGCTTGAATTTTGAAGGACAACTTGCTCATGTTGAGCGGGAAATACAGCAGCGGGTTCTGCTCAGGATTCTCACCTGATTCCCTTTTTAAGCCGTCGGTGGAGCGAGCGCTCACGGCGGCCACCATGTCATTCTGCCTGCAAAGTTACTATAAATTTACGAAAGACGAAGAACGAAAGACGAAAAATAAAAGTGAAAGATAGATTATTTTGCTGTACTTGAGCATTTTTTGTTATTTTTGCGGTCATGAAACACAACTATCTTACCCCTGCACAAGATAAGTGGCTAAAGCAACATCCCGAACTCACAGCCACAAGCTCAATGCTACGGCGCAGTCCGTGGCACGACTACTGTGAGCCATGTATCTATATGATTACTTTGGTTATTGAAGGACGCAAGCCCATTCTGGGTACTTTGAGTGATTGTGATGAGAGCCATAGCAAGCCTTGGGTGAAGTTATCACAGCTGGGAGAAGCTGTAAAGGAAGCGTGGCATGAACTGGGAAAATTTCATCCCCAAGTCAGGTCGTTGTCGCTGTGTATAATGCCCGATCACATCCATGGCATCCTTTATGTCACTGAGCGACTGCCTCGTCATCTTGGCCATGTAATAAATGGGTTTAAGCAAGGTTGTCGAGAAAGAATAAAGAACAGGCAGGGAGGAGTAGAGTATTCCGAGGCGGCGCCTCGGACAACACAACTCACTCCACTACAATGGCAGCGAGGGTATCACGACCGCATACTTACCCGTAAGGGACAGCTGGCAACATTGTATCAATACATTGACGATAATCCCCGTAGACTGTGGTTCAAGCGACATCATCGTGAATACTTCACAATATTAAAAGGAATTGAGATAGACGATTCTTACTATAATGCGATGGGTAATATTGAAATCCTTAAACATCCGTTTAAGAGTGTGGTGCAGTGCTCCCGTAGCCTAACCGAAACTCAGGTTGAAGATGAATGCTTGCGACATCTTGCTGAGGCTGCTGCTGGCTCTGTATTGGTATCGCCTTGTATCAGTGCTGGAGAGAAAGCGGTGATGGCGATGGCCATGCAACTGGGATACCCCATTATAGTGCTTTTGAATAACGGTTTTGACCCACTTAGTAAACCAAGTCAACGATTTGTTGATGCCTGCTATACTGGTAATGCTCTCTTTGTTGCACCCGTTGAACGGCACCCGCAAAGTGAAAAACTTTCTCGCAATAAATGCCTGCAATTAAATGAGCTGGCTAAAGTTATTGCTTCTATGTAGTTTTTATATTGTACTATAT
>JAGHTV010000308.1 GCA_018065165.1 Candidatus Sodaliphilus fimicaballi
GTGTAGAGTATAATGTAACTTTATGGGTTATTTGTCGCCGATGAAGAAGAATGACTTGATGATCTCGCCGCCGTCGTCGTTGATGCGTAGGTATTGGCGACCGTTGTCTTCAACTACTCTTGCACACAGGCGTCCCATCTTGCCCATCGCATACGGGAACTCGGGAGCGCAAATGTACTCGTTACGAACTGCCGATATGCAGTTAACGGCAAAGACATCGCCACCCTCTGAGAGTTCAACGGCTGAGTTTGCAAATACATAGCGGTAAGGATCGACTTTTTTAGCAACGTAATTGTTAGCACCATCGGTCCAGATGCCTTCCTTGATGTCGGGGTGTGGAGTATCGACTACGGCCTTGTCATCGCCATACATTGTCATGCAATAGCCCAAGATAGCATAGCCATTGGGGAAATATTCGCTGTGCTCATCGTTACTGTCGATGGGTGCAATGTCACAGTTGCGGAATGTACAGCAATAGAAGCTCTGATAACCATTGAGATTGAAGAGTTCGCCCTCGAGGCTGTCAAATACGCAACCTGTGAAATCAACATCTTGAGAGTCACCAATATTTATTTGGCTGTATTGCATATTCCTGCGGAAGACACAATCGTTGAAGCGCACCTGATTGCAACCACGCACATGCATTGTGTGATAAGTGCAATCGTGGATGCATGAGCGGTTATCGGTCACGCGGTCGCACAGCTCAAATACAAAGCCCTCGGTACCACAGCCAAAGAAGTCGCAATCGTTGATTGTCACATTGAGACAATCATCAAGCTCTAGCACGCCCTTGTCGCAGTATCCGCCTTGAGTATGACCCATTGTAAGCTTCTCGATTGTAAGGTTGTTACAATTGATGAACTCCATAACATTTACATAGCGTGGGCTTGCGAGCAGTGTTGCACCCTTGCCCTTACCTTTTATCGTGAGGTTATCAAGTCCACGCACCTGAAGTCCGTTGCCGTCGGTGTTCATGCCATAGGTAATGTGCTCTCTCACTTGCGATGCGCTCTCGGGATTATAATAAGAAGGACCCTCCAAAATCTCGCCAGATGCAATCATCTTTTCGAGCTCATCAGTAATGTTAAGAGGCTTGCTTGTGGCAATAACAATGGTGCGATCGGGGCCCAAAGCCTTAATGAAGTCATGAGCATTCTTTACGGTAATCGTCTTCTCGCCAGCACTTGCACCCAAGGC
>JAGHTV010000508.1 GCA_018065165.1 Candidatus Sodaliphilus fimicaballi
CGTTACTACTCTCTCAGCTACTCACTAATTAGCTCGAGAATAATCAACTTATTTAGTAACTTTTATTAAGGTGTAAGAAATATGGGAAAAGTCAAAATTAAGAAAAAAGAGACGCGCATCGACGTGACCGCGATGAGCGACGTGACTGTTCTTTTGTTGACTTTCTTCATGTTGACTTCTACTTTCCTTCAGAAGGAGCCTGTTACCGTTATCACTCCTGCTTCAGTAAGTGAGGAGAAGGTGCCCGATCAGAACTTACTTTCAGTTCTCGTCAGCCCTCAAGGTCAGGTATTCTTGGCTGTTACTGGTAGCAAGGACTATACTTTCAAGAGTGAGACCGTGCGTGCCGACCTCCTGAAGAATATGGCTTCTGAGTACAACAAGCTTCACCCCTCTAACCCTGTTAAGTTTACTGCTAAGCAGGTTGAGGAATTCTCTAAGCTGGGTACTTTCGGTGTGCCAATGAATCAGATGGCTAAATGGCTGGATATGGAAATTGACGAGCGCGATAAGGCTCTCGAAAAGGCTGGTATCCCCATCAACATGAATGAAGATCCAAACAACCCCAACGAGTTCCAAATGTGGATTCGTGCAGCTTATAACTCAATGAACGATGAGTTGCAAGCTTCTATGGTGAAAGGTAAAGGTATAGCAATCAAGGCTGACCAAACTACTCCTTATAGCGTCGTAAACGTAGTTATGGATAACCTCCAGACTATGAAGATGAATAAGTTTAGTTTGATGACAGCTCTTAAAACTGAGGAGGAATAAGATATGGCAAAAGCAAAAAGTCATCAGAAAAAATTCGACACCCGTATCGACTTTACTCCCATGGTTGACATGAACATGTTGCTTATCACTTTCTTCATGCTGTGTACTACTATGATTAAGTCACAGACTCTTCAAATCGCACTTCCCTCTAACGAGAAGGTTGAAGAGGAACAGCAGAATAAGGTTAAGCAATCTGAAGCCGTTACCATCATCATCGACGGTAAAGTTGACGACAATGGTCTTTCTAAACCCGACGAGGGTATGCTGTACTACTATGATGGTATGCCCCCCACAGGTAACGAAATCCTGACCAACAATCCTATGAAGCAAGTAGAATTCGGTGGCAAGACCGGTGGTGCTCTTCCCGCAATTCGTGAAATCTTGCGTGAACGCAACAAGGATGTTGTTGCTAAGATTGAATTGCTTAAGAAAGACTGGAAAGATATGAAGTTCAGCAACAAGGAAGAAGTTAATGACTCTATCTACCAGGCTAAGGCTAAGGAAATCCGTAACGACTCTACATTGAAGCGTCCTGTAATCATTATTAAGGCTACTCCCAACGCAAGTTATGCTCATGTAGTGAGTGTACTTGATGAGATGCAGATTAACAACATCAGCCGTTATCAGATTGACCGCATTGGTGCAGTTGACTCGGCTATGATGATCCTGCTTCAGGGACAATCTAAGTAATGTGTGGTGAAAGTATTTATTAACTTACTAAATGGATTAAGATTATGCCAAAAGATGTAGATCTTTCATCAAAAGAATGGTGCGACCTCGTGTTTGAGGGTAAGAATAAGGAATTTGGTGCTTATGAGCTGAGAACAACTTCAGTAAAGCGTCATAATAAGGCAGTTCTCTATACAATCATTGGTGCAGTTCTTCTCGTAGCTGCTGCTCTTGGTTTCATGACTGTTCAACAAATGATCGCTGAGCGTAACATTGCTGACGCAGGTGAGCAAGAAGAAGTTCTTATCGACATGGGCGAAGCTGATGAACCCGAACCCGAAGAACAAAAGGTTGAAATTAAGCAACCCGAAGTTCTCCCCGAGGAGGTTTTGAATACCGTAAAGGTTACCGAGCTCAAGATCGTTGAAGACGAGAAGGTAAAGAGCGAGGACGAAATCAAGACTCAGGACGAACTTAAGGAAACTACAACTGCTTTCGGTCAGAAAGATAATGACAAGGGTACTGAGGACCGTAACGTGACTCGTACACTTAAGGAAGAAGTCGTAGTAGAGAAGAAGGAACCAGTTAAGGAAGTTAAGGAAGAAGTCTTCAAGTCAGTAGAGCAAATGCCTACCTTCCCCGGTGGCGATGCTGCTCTTATGAAGTACTTGAGCTCTCACATTAACTACCCGACAATGGCACAAGAGAATAACATTCAAGGTAAGGTTATCGTTCAATTCGTCGTTACTAAGACTGGTAAGGTTGGTGAAGTTAAGGTTGTTCGCTCTGTAGACAAGGATCTCGACCGCGAGGCAGTTCGCGTCTGCAAGTCTCTGCCCAACTTCGTTCCTGGACGCCAAAATGGTCAGCCCGTATCTGTATGGTACACTCTGCCCGTTACATTCAAGCTCCAAGGTGCTAACTAATCTATAGATTTTTCTAAATCTAAAATATGAAATCGCTGTCCGTCTGGGCAGCGATTTCTTTTTTATCTCAGTCTTGAGAGGAACAGATTTAGGGCCAGTCGAAAAAAAAGATAGAGATAGTTGCCATTTTCTAACGGAAAATAAAAAAACAATGAAAACCCCTTGTCGATGATGGAGGCTATCGCTCCTTACTTATAGCTAGGGAGACTGACATCCCGCTAGGGATAAAAGAAGAAAGCCAGTAGAGTGAGTCTACTGGCTTTGTTGTGTATTGTTGTAATGTTATTGCATTACAGCAGGTCTACTGAGCGACGCAGGAAGTTAGAGAGTGCCTCGCCCTTGAGCAGTCCATTGCTAAGCAGTGCAATGTCGATAAGTTGCTTAACCTTATCTTGCTTAGATGCATAAGTCGCGATTGTTGCATTCTTCTTGTCGCGTAGTTCACGAGCTTTAGCCTCATTGTCTTCTAGGTCTTTCTTCTTATCTTCAGGAACGCCCTTGTTGTCTTTGTCAAGACTGCGTATAGCGTTAATGACATTGTTTGTTGCACTCAATTCGTCATCAAGAGGTTTGAGTTCGCTTTCAAGTGATTGTTCGGCAGCTTCAATTACATCCTTGATTAGACGGTGGTTTGTATTCAATGTCAGCGTGTATGTGTCAGGCAGTTCGCCGTAGAAACTCATGCCTGGTTGGAATTGTGCCATCTCCTTCATGCGGCGCATGTACTCGCTCTGTGTAATCACGATAGGCTGTTCATCGGCACTCAGTGCTGCATAGTTAACAGTGAAGTTGCCTTTCTCTACACTGGGAGTCTGTGACTGGAAGAGTTGAATGCCTATTTCTTGTTGTGATTGTGTAAGTTCAATAGCCTTGAAGTCTTCTTTTATTATAAGGCGATCAACTACATCACTGTCAACGCGTACAAAGCGAGTCTTTTCGCTCTTTTGCTCAAGCATTCCTACGAAAGGTACATCAAGTTGCCCATTCATGAGCAGTACGTCGTAACCCTTGTCGGTAGCAGCTTTGATATAAGAGTATTGAGTCTCTTTGTCGGTAGCATACAAGTAGATGAGGTTACCGTCTTTATCTGTTTGGTTACCTTCGATAAGCTTCTTGTAGTCATCAAGTTTGTTGAACTTGCCGTCGGTGCTTTCAATCAATGTAAATTTCATTGCTTGGTCGCAGAACTTTTCGTCACTGAGCATACCATATTCAATGAAAATCTTGATGTCATTCCACTTCTCCTCAAATGCCTTGGGATCGTTCTTTGCAATCTCTTCGAGGCGAGATGCAACTTTCTTGGTAATGTATGAAGAAATCTTCTTAACATTGCGGTCTGACTGGAGATAAGAACGAGAAACATTCAAGGGAATGTCGGGGCTGTCAATCACACCTTGCAGAAGCATCAAGAACTCGGGAACAACACCCTCTACGCTATCGGTAACATATACCTGGTTGCAATAGAGCTGGATGCGGTCTTTGCGTATGTCAAGATTGTTCTTGATCTTTGGGAAGTATAGGATACCTGTAAGTGTGAAGGGGAAGTCAACATTAAGGTGAATCCAGAACAGGGGATCTTCTTGTGCGGGCTGAATAGCACGATAGAACTTCAGGTAGTCTTCGTCGGTCAGTTCTGTGGGCTTGCGAGTCCACATGGGCTCAATGTCGTTAATGACCTTATCCTTTTCAGTATCAACATACTTGCCGTCTTTCCACTCTTGTTCCTTTCCAAATACTACGGGTACTGGAAGGAAACGACAATATTTGTTGAGCAAGGTATTGATGCGTGTCTGCTCAAGGAATTCTTTTTCCTCATCGTCAATGAAAAGGACGATTTCGGTACCACGCTCGGCCTTGTCATAGTCGCCCATCTCATATTCGGGAGAACCGTCACAACTCCAGCACACACCCTTTGCTCCTTCTTTATATGATAATGTGTGGATTTCAACTTTCTTCGCTACCATGAATGCCGAGTAGAAACCCAAACCAAAGTGGCCAATTATTGCATTAGAGCTGTCTTTGTACTTGTTCAGGAATTCCTCGGCGCCCGAGAATGCGATTTGGTTGATATACTTATCAACGTCTTCGGCAGTCATACCTATACCATTGTCGGTAATGGTGAGTGTGCCGGCATCTTTATTTATGCTTACATTTACCTTAAGGTCGTCGGTTGAACCGTTAAACTCGCCTGCCGAAGCAAGGGTTTTAAGTTTTTGTGTTGCATCAACAGCGTTTGATACGAGCTCACGCAGGAAAATCTCATGATCGCTGTAAAGGAATTTCTTGATTACGGGGAAAATGTTAGTTGTTGTTACCCCAATTGAACCTTTTGCCATAATGTTTATTGTTTAATCATTATCTTTTTTTACAACTGATTTCGTCTTCTTGATTCTAGTTGAAATCTCGTCGTTCTTTATTTCAATATAAATAGTATCGCCGGCGGTTGCCTCTTCACGCAGCAATAATTCGCTCAGTGGATCCTCGATATTGCTCTGGATAGCACGCTTGAGTGGTCGTGCTCCATATTGAGCATCAAATCCCTGGTTGGCTACATATGCTTTTGCTTCGTCGGTAATCGTAAGCTTGAGACCATTTTGTTCAACTCGATCGTAGAATGATTTCAATTCGATATCAATAATCTTCATGATGTTCTCCTGATTGAGTGAACCAAATGTGATAATGTCATCAATGCGATTTAGGAACTCGGGAGAGAACGAGCGATTAAGAGCCTTGCGTATGACAGCATCGCTGCGTTCACGGGTTAGGGTAGATGTATTGAATCCAACGCCTGCACCAAAATCCTTAAGTTCGCGCGTACCTATATTAGATGTCATTATCACAATAGTGTTCTTGAAGTTGACCTTACGACCTAGACTGTCGGTAAGAGCACCCTCGTCAAGCACTTGCAGTAGCATGTTGAATACATCGGGGTGAGCTTTTTCAACCTCGTCAAGCAAAACTACCGAGTAGGGGTGTCGTCTCACTTTCTCGGTGAGTTGTCCACCTTCTTCATAACCTACATATCCCGGAGGAGCGCCCACCAGTCGCGATACATTGAATTTCTCCATATATTCACTCATGTCGATGCGTATGAGTGCATCTTGTGAGTTGAATAAGAACTCTGCCAGTCGCTTGGCTAGCAATGTCTTGCCTACGCCTGTAGGACCTAGGAACATAAATGAACCAATGGGGCGGTTGGGGTCGCGTAAGCCAGCACGATTACAACGTATTGCCTTGACTATCTTATCAATGGCTTCGTCTTGACCTATAATCATGTGCTTGAGTTCGTCACCCATGCCCAGAAGTCTTATGCCTTCGGCTTGTGCGATGCGTTGCACAGGAACTCCAGTCATCAGTGCTACAACCTCGGCAACATCACTCTCGTCAACAGTTTCGCGTTGGTTGTCAAGTTCTTGTTCCCATTTTTGCTTTGCATCTTCAAGTTCAAGCTTGAGTTTTTCTTGCTGGTCGCGATAGTTGGCGGCACTCTCAAAGTTTTGTTCTTGTACAGCTTTGAACTTATTGTCCTGCGCTTGTGCAATCTTGTCCTCAAGTTCGCTAATCTCTTTAGGCACTACAACCTTTGAGATGTGAACGCGTGAACCTGCCTCGTCAAGGGCGTCAATGGCCTTGTCGGGGAAGAAACGGTCACTAATGTATCTGTCGGTCAACTTGACGCAAGCCTCAAGTGCTTTCTCTGTATAACAAACACCGTGATGGCTCTCATATACATCCTTGATATTGTGTAGTATCTCAAGTGTTTCTTCGGGTGATGTCGGGTCAACACTTACCTTTTGGAAACGACGTTCGAGTGCTCCGTCCTTCTCAATGTTCTTGCGATATTCATCAAGTGTAGTAGCGCCTATGCACTGGAATTCTCCACGAGCTAGGGCAGGCTTAAGCAGGTTGGCCGCGTCCATCGATCCCTGGGCGTTGCCTGCACCTACGATATTGTGAATTTCGTCAATGAACATTATTACATTAGGATTCTTTGATACCTCGTCGATAATTGCCTTAACACGCTCCTCAAACTGTCCGCGATACTTGGTGCCAGCAACAATAGCTGCCATATCAAGTGCAACGATACGCTTGTCCATAAGTACGCGTGCAACTTTGCGGTCAATAATGCGCTTGGCGAGACCTTCAATTATAGCACTTTTGCCCACACCTGGTTCACCTATGAGAACTGGGTTGTTCTTCTTACGTCTACTAAGTATCTGTGCCAGTCGCTCGATTTCCTTTTCACGTCCCACTACAGGGTCAAGTTCGCCATCGGCAGCTGCACGAGTTATGTCTTTGCCATATTTGTCAATGACAGGAGTGTCATTATTGTCACCTTTTGTGACATTTCGTCGTTGAGTGTGTTTGTCGCTACCCTTTGCTTGAGAGGGCTCGTTGCCTTCGTCGCCCAGAGGGTCGTCGTCATCCTCTTCGGGATAGTCAAATCCTGCAAGTGGCAACGCCTCTCGTCGTTGCAAGCTATATTGGGTTGCGTCTATATATTTTTTCTTCATATTCATTTCTTCATTAAACCACTCTCAATTTTTTGTGTCAAATGGAGTGAAATAGCTAGCAAATATACCTTGCTTGGCTTTAATTTTAATAATGCAATTTTTATGCCAAGCTAGTCAACATTTTTTAAGCATTTTGCGGGGCTTAAAACGCTGATATTTTCAAAAAAATGCGTATATTTGTAAGTTATTTATTATGTGGTGGCATGCGTGATAGCCTTGGGCCAAGAGAGCCTTCGTTGCGGTGTCACGGAATTATAAATTTTATACTTAATTATGAACAACGATCGAATTTTAGAGATCAATATCGAACAGGAGATGAGGCAATCCTACATCGACTACTCAATGTCGGTAATTGTTG
>JAGHTV010000057.1 GCA_018065165.1 Candidatus Sodaliphilus fimicaballi
CGTTACGCTCTATTGCCTCGATAATGACCTTATCGACGGCGACAAGGTTGACGAGGAAAAACTCATGGCTAGCTTGGCCGACATCGTCATCACTTTCAAACCCTCGGTCGAGGGTCGCAACGAGACCTATCTCAATGGCGTTAACGTTGAGGCCGACATTCGCTCGATGCGTGTGAGCGACAAGGTGAGCATCATCGCCGCGTTGGGTTTCGTTCGTCGCGATATGGTGCGTCAGCAGCAAGCTATGGGCAAGGATAAGGGCATAGTGATGGATGGTCGCGACATAGGTACCGTGGTCTTCCCCGATGCCGAGATGAAGGTGTTTGTTACTGCCGATGCTGCCGTGCGTGCTCAACGCCGCTACGACGAGCTGCGTGGCAAGGGTGACACTACAACCACCCTCGAGGAGGTGCTCCACAACGTGACCGAGCGTGATCGCATCGACACAACGCGTGCCGAGAGTCCGCTCCGCCAGGCCGACGACGCCCTTGTGCTCGACAACTCGCACATGACCATCGAGGAGCAGGACAAGTGGCTCATGGACAACTTTAACCGTCTTACACAAGCCTGAAGCGATGACAATAGAGATTGACAAAGGGTCGGGCTTCTGCTTTGGTGTCACTACAGCCATAAGCAAGGCGCAGGAGGTACTCCACAAGGATGGCCACCTCTACTGCCTGGGCGACATCGTGCACAACTCTAACGAGGTGGAGCGCCTGGGACGCATAGGCCTTGAGACCATAACTCACGAGCAGCTAGCCCAGTTGAACGATGTGAAGGTGCTGCTGCGCGCTCACGGCGAGCCCCCCGAGACCTACGAAGTGGCGCGCCGCAACAACATCGAGATCATTGATGCCACATGCCCCGTTGTGCTCAAGTTGCAGCAACGCATCAACAAGACCTATAACACCAAGCATCAGCCCCAAATCGTCATCTATGGCAAGCGTGGACATGCCGAGGTTAACGGCCTCGTGGGCCAGACCAAGGGCAGCGCTCTGGTAATAGAAAATGTAGACGAGATTGACAAGATTGACTACTCGCGCGACATCTATCTGTACTCGCAGACCACCAAGTCGCTGCAGGGTTTCAAGACCATCGTTGAGGAGATTAACAAGCGATTGCAGCCAGGCGTCAAGTTTGAGAGCTACGACACCATCTGCCGCTCGGTAGCCAACCGCATACCGCAGATACGCGAGTTTGCCCAGCAGCACGAGCTCATCCTCTTTGTGTGCGGTAGCAAGAGCAGTAACGGACGCATCCTCTTTGCCGAGTGCCTCGATGCCAACCCCAACTCGCACCTCATAAGCAACGAGAGCGAGATAGACCCCGAGTGGCTCAAGGACAAGGAAAACATAGGCATATGCGGAGCCACCTCAACCCCCCGCTGGCTCATGAATCAAGTGCGTGACTACCTACTCACGCTGTAAGGA
>JAGHTV010000507.1 GCA_018065165.1 Candidatus Sodaliphilus fimicaballi
GGCCAAAGATGATTGCAAACTGGTTCCATGACACGAGTGTACCACGCATGTTGCTGGGAGCAACCTCGGCGATGTACATGGGGCAGATAGCCGATGCCAAACCTACACCGATACCGCCAAGCACGCGATACAGGTTGAAGGCAACGAGCAGGCTATAGCTTGCCTTACCGTGCTCAAAGAAGAGGAACTCGGGGTTGTAAGAACCCAGAGCACTCAGGAAGAAGAATACACCCGCCATAAACAGTGAGCGCTTGCGGCCCAGGCGTGATGCAAACATACCGCTCAATGCACTACCGATGATGCAACCGATGAGAGCGCTTGAGCATGTGAAACCGTGAATGGCATCGGTGTACTGGAAGTCGCCAGCACCCAGGAAGAATGCCTGAAGACCCTTCTCAGCACCTGAAATTACAGCTGTGTCGTAACCAAAGAGCAAACCGCCCAGTACGGCTACAAGTACAATCGAAAACAAATAGGCTTTACTGCCTTTTTCTAGATTTGCCATAGTTGAAAATATTAAGTAGACAGTGTGTCAAGAAGGTTTCTAGAAAATCTAGAATCTCTAGAAAATCTAGTTTTATAAAGAAACTATCTTGACACACACCTATCTGTTAATTATACGTACATGTTGAGGATTGCCTCATACAGCTCTTGCTTGCCGCTAGTCTGCTTGGGCTCGCCCACCTTCTTACCATACTCGTAAACTTGCTCCAGAGTGAGCTTGCCGTCCTCGAAGTCCTTACCCATGCCAGCGTCGAACGATGCATAGCGGTCCTTCTTCATTTGGGGCAGAGCTGACTCCTCGAGTACTGCAGCAGCGCTCTCGAGAGCACGTGCCATAGCGTCCATAGCAGCGATGTGTGCGATGAAGATATCCTCGAGGTCGGTGCTGTTGCGACGAGTCTTAGCATCGAAGTTTGTACCACCATCCTTGAAACCATCGTTGCGGATGATCTCGAGCATAGCTTGAGTGAGGTCGAAGTTGTCGATGGGGAATTGGTCAGTATCCCAGCCGTTCTGGTAGTCACCGCGGTTAGCGTCGATGCTGCCAAGCATGCCAGCGTCAACAGCGCAAGCGAGCTCGTGCTCAAATGTGTGACCAGCGAGAGTTGCGTGGTTAACCTCGATGTTAACCTTGAAGTCCTTGTCAAGGTTGTGTGCCTTAAGGAAGCCGATTACAGTCTCAGTGTCAACATCGTACTGGTGCTTTGTGGGCTCCATGGGCTTGGGCTCGATGAGGAATGTACCCTTGAAGCCCTTAGCGCGAGCGTAGTCGCGTGCCATAGTGAGCATAGTAGCCAGGTGCTCTTTCTCACGCTTCTGGTCGGTGTTCAAGAGGCTCATGTAACCCTCGCGGCCGCCCCAGAATACGTATGATGTGCCACCGAGCTCGATAGTAGCGTCGATAGCGTTCTTGATTTGAACGATAGCGCGAGCCACAACGTCAAAGTCGGGGTTAGTAGCAGCACCGTTCATGTAGCGCTTGTTGCCAAATACGTTAGCTGTACCCCACAGGTTCTTGATGCCAGTCTCGGCCATCTTCTCCTTGATGTAAGCAACGATTTCCTTCATGCGAGCCTCGTACTCCTCAACAGTGTCGGCCTCGGCAACGAGGTCTACATCGTGGAAGCAGAAGTATTCAATACCCATCTTGGTCATGAACTCGAAACCAGCGTCAACCTTGTCCTTAGCTGCCAGCATGGGGCACTCTGCGGTGTTCCAGGGGAAAGATTTAGTGCCGGGACCAAACTGGTCGCTACCCTCGGCGCACAATGTGTGCCACCAAGCCATCGCAAACTTGAACCAGTCTTTCATCTTCTTGCCAAGGACTACCTTCTCAGCATCGTAGTAACGATATGCCATGGGGTTCTTGCTCTCTTTACCTTCGAATTTAATTTTACCAATTTCGGGGAAAAATTCTTTGTTAGCCATTTTGTTAATGTTTTTAAGTCGTTAATTATGTTGTTTGTTTTATTTTCTTAATGGTTCTAGATTTTCTAGACACTCTAGATTTTCTAGACTTTCTAGGATTAGGGAGGATCTTACATCTCCTTGTTGAGGCGGGCTGTCCAGCGGGCGTATGCCTCGGCATACTTCTCGGCATCGGCAGCTACGGGCTCGATGGTCGCCATCTTCTCCAGCGAACCGAATGCCTCGTTGTTGTCCTTGTAGATGCCCACGCCCATACCAGCACCCTTAGCTGCACCTGCAGCACCGTCGGTGTTGTAGAGCTCGATGGGTACGCCAGCGACGCCAGCCAGAGTCTCGCGGAAGATGGGGCTAAGGAACATGTTGGCGTGACCGGCGCGTATGCGCTTCACCTCCATGCCCATGCCCTGCATAACCTCGATGCCGTGCATAAACGAGAATACTATGCCCTCTTGTGCAGCACGCATGAGGTGACCGCGACCATGCTGGTTGAAGTCCACGCCGCTAATGTTGCAAGCACTCTTGCGGTTCTCGAGCATGCGCTCGGCACCGTTGCCAAAGGGAAGTATAGTAACGCCCTCGCTGCCTATGGGCACTTGGGCTGCCAGTTCGTTCATCTGTGGATAGTTCAGGTCAACGCCACACACGCGACGCATCCAAGAGTTGAGGATGCCGGTGCCATTGATGCACAGCAGTACGCCCAGGCGAGTCTGCTCGGGGGTGTAGTTGACATGAGCAAATGTGTTGACGCGCGACTTGGTGTCGTAGTTCACCTCGCCCAGCACACCATATACTACGCCCGATGTACCTGCGGTAGATGCGATTTCGCCAGGATTGAATACATTGAGCGACAGTGCGTTGTTTGGTTGGTCGCCAGCACGGTAAGTGACGGGAGTGCCCTCGGCGAGTCCCAGGTGGGCAGCGGCAGCAGCGTTAACGCGGCACTGGATGCCAAATGTGGGAACAATGGCGGGAATAAACGACTCGTCAAAGCCGAAGTGCTCCATCAGCTCCTTAGACACACAGTTGTTCTTGAAGTCCCGGAACATGCCTTCGCTCAGGCCCTCGATAGTGACTCCACACTCACCGCTCAACTTCATGGCGATGTAGTCGCCGGGGAGCATGATCTTGTAGATGCGGCTGTAGAGTTCGGGTTCGTTCTCCTTAACCCATGCGAGCTTGGCAGCAGTGAAGTTGCCGGGAGAGTTGAGCAAGTGGCTCAAGCAGTATTCTTCGCCCAGAGCGTTGAAGGCTGCGTTGCCATAGGGCACTGCACGGGAGTCGCACCATATGATGCTGTGACGCAACACTTGCAGGTCTTTGTCAACGCACACCAGTCCGTGCATCTGCCACGAGATACCTATTGCCTTGATGTCGTCCTTGTTTACGCCACTCTGGTTCATAACATCGTGAGTGGCTTGTGTGAGATATTGCCACCAGCTCTCGGGGTCTTGCTCGGCCCAACCGGGCTTAACGGCGATGATGGGGGCTTCGTCGCCAGGGTAGAATGCCTGGGCAACGCAACGACCGCTCTCGGCCTCAACCAGGCTGGCCTTGACCGAAGAACTGCCTATATCATATCCTAATAAATACATTTGTGTAAAAGTTTAAGAGTTTAAGCGTTTAAAGGTTTAAGCAAAGCTTAAGCGAGTTCTCGAGCTTTCGATTCTTCGAAATATCGAGTTTTGCGTTTGCGTTATCGTTTGCGTTATTATTAATCAGTTCCGCCGCGGCGAGACTTCTTGTACTTAACGCGGTTAAAGCGATAGTAGCGTGCTGCACGGTGTGCTACGCCCTGCTCATACTCCTCGAGGGGCTCAACATAGGCAAGCTGCATCATCTTCTTCTTGAAGTTGCGTACATCAATCTCCTTGTTGTAAACAAACTCATATAGCATGCGCAGTTGCAGAGCTGTGAACTTGTTGGGGAGCAATGTGTAGAGAATTGCGGGGTCGGCATCGGCATTGTGGCGCACGGCCTTAAGAGCGTCGTTAATAAGAGTGTTGTGGTCAAATGCCAATTCAAGCTTGAGAGCCTCGTTAACGGGCATCCAGCATACCTCGTTGCCAGCATTGTGCAGGTTGAGCTTGCGACCGATGCGGCCCAGTGCTACATAACCCACAGTGACGAGAGCTTGTACATTGTCGTCGAGAGTGTCCTTGAGCCACTTGGCGTCGCGAGCCGAGATGCGGTTGCGTGAACCAAACGCCTTGAATTGCATCATGTGCAGGTTGCGTACGCCTGTTAGCTCCTTGAGCACGCGAGCGGCAGCATCGTCAAGATCCTCATCGCTATAGATGAGGCCACCGGGCAACTTATAGTCATATACAATCTTGCCATCTTCTTCCACCTTGCGTTTGATAAGTAATACATACAATGTACTCTCGGCAAGTCCAAGCACTACGCAGTCCACTGACATGTGGTTAACAGCCAAACCAAGCTTTGATAATACGGTTGAATTCATGCTAATATGGTGTTGAAAATTAATAATTCCACCGCAAAAATATATATTCAAACCGAAAAATGCAAGAAAAATATCAAAAAAATGGCGTGTGCTAATCTACTCTTTTTCAATAGTATAATATATTGTATTGATAACAAAAACCCCTTATTGTATATTTTACACGAAATAGATATTGTCTATAATACAACAAGCATGGTAAATTATTTACCAAAAACAGTAAAAAATTCACCAAATGGCTATAGTCGCATTGTCATGCTAATGAAATGTGTTACTTGATGGTGTCTTTCAAGATTGCGGTGTACTTGTGAGCTCCCTGCACCGACAAGTGGTCGGGGTCGTGGAAGTCCACGCCCTGGAATCGTGCGTCGTTCAAGTTGTCGTAGTATTCTACCCCATACTTGGCTACAAACTTCTTGACTATGGTTTGTAGTGTAACAAATCGTTGTGGGTCAACCTTGTCGGTATATTCCTTCAACATAGGAGGAGTTACCATTATTACCCTAATGCCCCGCTCGTGGCACAGTGCCAGGGTTTTATCGAGGTATAGTTCGTTGTGGGCTATGCAGGTGCTGTCTACACCTTGATGTCGCTCAGCCTTGCTAATGGCATTGATGTGCAGGCTTTTCCCTTTCATTGCGTTCTTTACGGTAAATCCGTTGCCAAATCCCAGACTGTCGCAGTCGAGCGTTGCCTGACCTGTCAGGGCATAGTCAAGTGCTGCCTTGAACTTGCGGTTAAAGGTGGGCAGGTTAGCAATCTCAAGGTTGTAAATGGGATTACTGCCGTTGAGGTCGCAACCCATATAGATGTTGTAGTAGGCACAGCGGAACCACTCGTCACCATCGGCCAGTGCAGGCTCAAACAGGTTAGTCTCGTCCACGGGTAGTATCACAGTGTTCAGGTGGGTGCAGTTGTCGATGTAATGTTGCAGCAGCCAGTAGTCATGCTCAGGGTGTTGCGTAACATTGGCCAGCGAGAAGGTGCTATCGGCCAGTTCGCTAGGTATGATGCCATAGTAGGTGTGCGATCCGCCCAGCACCAGCGTCTTCACTTGACTGGCATTGTGGTCCATCCATTCACATTTGTACTGGTAAGAGTTGGGGTAATGGCGCACAATGGCTTCGCCCGCCGCAAGCAGCACGGCTATGATGCAGGCAAATATCGTTACATATGTGAGATAGCGCTTCATTGTGTCGTTAACCTAAAATTGGAAATAGATAAAGTCTTGCTTGGGCGACTGGCACAGCACGATGGCAACGACTAGGGCCACATATAGTGCCCATCGTGCCCACTGGTAACGCATGAGGCCGTGTCCGCTCAACTCCAGCACGTGGTTGTTGTTGCGCTTCACCCACTCGACCATGATGAGCAGGACGCACCAGGGGATGATCTTGAGTCCCATGATGCCGCCTGTGGGGTTGAACACGTCGAGCGTGAATAACCTGCGGCAGTAGAACCAAGCCTCGCCCATGCTTTGTGCCCTGAACATGACGCGAGCCAGCGATACCAGAGCAAATGTGCCCACCATCATCAGGAACTCCTTGATTGAGGGAAGCATGCGTTGCCAGCCCACATTGTGCTCATACTTGGTCTTGATGCCTGTGAGCACAAAGAAACTGCACATGAGTCCATGCAGGCAGCCATAGCACACAAAGCTCCAGTCGGGGCCGTGCCACAAGCCACTGAGTACAAACACAAATATGGTATTAAAGCAGCAACGCAACTTAGAGCAGCGGCTTCCACCCAGTGGGAAATATACATAGTCGCGGAACCAACCCAGCAGCGTGATGTGCCACCGGCGCCAGAACTCGGGAATGTTGCGTGAGAAATAGGGGTAGTTGAAGTTTGCACGCAGGTTAAAGCCAAACAACCTAGCACAACCCACGGCAATGTCGCAGTAGCCCGAGAAGTCGCAGTAAACCTGGAACGAGAACAGCACCGTAACCACCATAAGGTTAAATGGTGTGGTCAAGTCAACATTCTCCCACGCTGTGTTGACAAAGGGGGCGCAGTTGTCGGCAATGACCACCTTCTTGAACATACCCCACAGCATCTGGCGACTGCCGTCCACGGCACGTGCATAGTCAAAGGTGCGCTTCTTCTTGAACTGCGGCAGCATGTCGCTGGCACGCTCGATGGGGCCCGCAACAAGTTGGGGGAAGAAACTTATAAAGGCAAAGAAATCAACTACATTGCGTTCGGCTGAGACCTTCTTTTTGTACACATCCACGCAGTAGCCTATAGCCTGGAATGTGTAGAACGAGATGCCCACTGGCAGTATGATGTGGGCCGTGGGCCAGTCGACGGCCATGCCCATGTGCGACAACAGAGCGTCAAGGTTGGCCACAAAGAAGTTGTAATACTTGAATACGCCCAGTATGGCTAGGTTAATGACCACATTGGCTGCGGTGATGCCCTTCTGTATGCTTCGTTGTCCCTCGTACTTCTCGATGAGCCGTCCGCCCGCATAGCAGCAAGCACTCGTGAAGCCCATAAGCAGAAGGAAACGCCAGTCCCACCAGCCATAAAAGACATAGCTGGCTCCCACGAGGAGCAGGTTCTGCCACTTGGCGGGTTTAACCACAAACCAATATAGCAAAAACACTATGGGTAGGAACAATAAAAACTGTATCGATACAAACGACATACTGCAGGCGTTGTTTTAAGTCACAAAATTATTACTTTTTCGCCTAAAGTGCAAATTTTTCCGTCGTGAGGGCGGCCCAATGTAAGATATTGAGAAAAATGGTAGTTTCCCAAATTAACTGGGGTGACCCTTTTGTCCTTCGTTTTTTGCCTTTCGTTTTTAGTTTTTCGTAGAAAAATTGTATCTTTGCATGTCACGATATATATGTTGTAGATAATATGGCTAGTGCACTGAAATTTAAACTGGAAACCAAACAGATACTTGCTACGCATGCAACTCAGTTACAATGCGTTGTAGGTAGACTTATGGAGAAAAGTGCCGCCGAGATTGGCGAGGAGATTGAAAATGAGATTATTGGCAATCCTGCACTTGAAAAGGGTGGCGACGATATGGACAACTCCCTCAACAATCGTGACGAGGAGGGCAATCAATATAACGAGAGTGCCGACGAGATGCAAAAGAACGACTACGGCAACGACGACGATGATGAACCCTCTAACCGCTACAACGGCAACAACTACAGTGCCGACGACGAATATTACGAGAAGACCGTAGCCAATGAGGAAACCCTCATCGAGCACATGGAACAGCAAATAGGTGAGTGCGACTTTAACGAGCACCAGCGCATCATAGCCACTCACATCATAGGCAACCTCAGCGACAATGGTTACCTGGAGCGTTCGCCCCGCTCGATTGCCGACGACATTACCTTTAACGAGAATATCGAGACCGAGACTCGCGATGTTGAGGAAGTGCTGACCGTGATTCAGTCAATGGAACCTGCTGGCATTGCAGCACGCAATGTTGAGGAGTGCTTGTTGCTGCAACTGCAGCGTCACGACGACACCCCATCGGTAATGGCTCGCACCATTGTTGAGCATCACTTTGACGACTTGGCCAATCGCCGCTTTGACCGCATTGCCCAGGCAATGGGCATCACTGCTGCCGATGTACAGAACATCGTAGAGGATGCCATACATCCACTCAACCCCAATCCTGGATATATGTATGCTGGCTCGAGCGACAATCACAGCCAGCAACTGGTGCCCGACTTTGTGGTGTCGGTCGATGAGGATTCCATTACCCTTGATATGCCCAACGCCATTCCCGAGTTGAGCATTGCCCAGAGTTACACTATGCAGTATGGCGTGCTTACAGGCAAGAACAAGTTGAGCGACAAGGAACGCGTTGTGAAGGACGACCTAAAGAACAACATCACCAGTGGCGTGATATTCATCAAGGCGTTGAGAATGCGACAGGAAACGCTATACTTGACCATGAGTTCGATAATCAAGCACCAGCAAGATTACTTCTTGAGCGGTGGCGACGATGCCATGCTCAAGCCCATGAAGCTTGAAGACCTTGCCGTGGCTACTGGTCGCGACAAGTCGACCATATCGCGTGCTACCATCAACAAGTATGTCGACACACCGTGGGGCATAAAGCCACTGCGTTTCTTCTTCAGCGAGGGTATGGCCAAAAAGGGCAAAGAGGGCGAGGAAGACCGCGTATCGACTCGCGAGATCAAGCACCTGCTGCAAGAACTCATCAATAACGAGGACAAGACTAAACCGCTCAGCGACGAAAAGTTGTGTGACATGCTCAACGAGAAGGGCTACAGCATCTCTCGACGCACCATTGCCAAGTATCGCGACGCACTCAAGATACCCAAGGCTGCCCACCGCAAGACCTTTCAGTAACAATATAACAAGAAAATAAATATAATGGCTTCACAATTTACCATAAACAAGATACTGGCAGGTGCCGCACGATTTTTCTCGTCGGTGCTCAGCCCTTTGCTCATGCCCACCTATGGCACAATTTTGGTGCTGTGGACATCGGTATTGTGTGCGTTGCCCAATGGCACTCGCATCACGGTGGTGATGGTGATGATGGGCATCACCTGCGCATTGCCCATGATATGCATAAGCGTGCTGCACCACTATGGCATCATACGCGACAAGCGACTTGAGAAACCAAAAGAACGCTACATACCCTATGCCTTTGCAACTATATGTTATGTTGCAGCTGCGGCCTACCTAAACCATATTCACTCTCCACTGTGGTTCACAATGTTTGCAGTGGGAGGCATGGCTTCACTTGTCATAACGATGGTTGTGAACTTTAAGTGGAAGATAAGTGCTCACATGACTGGCATGGGAGGTGTAGTGGCCTTGCTGTATCAGATACATGTGCAGGGACTGAGTGCTTTCAACCTCTTTGGGGTGCTGTGCATTGCCATCTTGCTGGCAGGCGTAGTGGGCACCTCGCGACTCATACTCAAGTGTCACACTGTGCTACAGGTGATATTGGGATTCTTGAATGGTTACATATGTGTGACCATTGCAATGAAGTTGATTGAATAAGTAAAGGGTTAAAAAGGTTGTAGGGTTAACTGGTTAATTCAACAATTGGAGTACCCCACTTCCCATTCAACATTCCACACTAAACATTAAACAATAAACAAACATATGACTCCACTCGTAAGTATCATCATGGGCAGCACAAGCGATATGCCCGTTATGGAAAAGGCTTGTAACTGGTTGAACGACCACAAAATCCCCTTTGAGGTAAATGCCCTCTCGGCTCATCGCACTCCGCAACAGGTCGAGGAGTTTGCTCGTAACGCACAGGGCCGCGGCATTAAGGTTATTATTGCTGCTGCTGGTATGGCTGCTGCACTGCCAGGCGTTATTGCGGCAAGCACAGCATTGCCCGTGATAGGTGTTCCCATCAAGGGTATGCTCGATGGTCTCGACGCAATGCTCAGCATCATTCAGATGCCTCCCGGCATTCCCGTGGCAACAGTGGGTGTAAATGGTGCTATGAACGCTGCTATCCTGGCGGCTCAGATTCTGGCTGGCTCTTGCCCCGAGGCTGCCGCTGCCGTAGAGCAACACCGCGCATCACTTAGCGCCAAGATTGAAAAAGCCAACCAAGACCTGTCACAAATCCACTATGAATACAAAACAAACTGATAACGGTTACTTCAACTACGCTCGTCGCAAGACTGTAAGCGTCAATGTGGGCGGCACACCACTGGGAAGCGATTTTTCCGTGCGTGTACAGTCAATGACCAATACTGCTACCGACGATGTAGAACGCTCGGCCGAGCAATGCACCCGTATTGCTCAGGCAGGTGCCCACTATGTACGCCTTACCGCTCAGGGTGTGCGTCAGGCCGAGAGCATAGGCATGATACGCAACCTGCTGCGCAAGCAAGGATGTAATGTACCTCTAGTTGCCGACATCCACTTTAATCCCCGTGCAGCCTTTGCCGCTGCTGCTCTCACCGACAAGGTACGCATCAACCCCGGTAACTTCGTTGATCCGGCTCGCACATTCAAGCAACTGGAGTATACCGACGAGGAGTACCGTGCCGAGTTGCAACGCATCCACGACACGCTGGTGCCCTTCATTGAGCTGTGTCGCGAACACGGCACCGCAGTGCGCCTGGGTGTGAACCACGGTTCGCTCAGCGACCGCATCATGAGTCGCTATGGCAACACTGCTGCGGGTATGGTTGAGAGCGTGATGGAGTTCCTGCGCGTGTTTGTAGAGCAAAACTTTATGGAGGTGGTGATCTCTATGAAGGCCAGCAATGTGGTGGTGATGGTAGAGGCGGTGCGTCGCCTTGTCGAGGCTATGGATAAGGAGGACATGCATTTCCCCCTGCACTTGGGCGTTACCGAGGCTGGATTTGGCGAGGATGGTCGTGTGAAGAGTGCAGTGGGCATAGGTACGCTCATGGCTCAAGGCTTAGGTGACACCATACGCGTCTCGCTAAGCGAGGATCCCGAGGTGGAGGTGCCTGTGGCTAACAAACTAGTTGAATACATCACCTCGCGCGAAGGACACGCTCCCATCAATGGTCACTTGAGTGCCGGCTACAACGCTCTGGCTCCTGCTCGTCGCAAGAGCATACTCGTTGATGGTCGTGTGGGCGGTGGCAAACAACCCATCGTCATCGCGTCGTGCAACCCAAGTGACATTAAAGGCAACATTAAGCCCGACTTCTATGGCATTGATGATACTAGCATACATTTCGTCGAGGTTAAGGCCGACACTCCCGTCGAGTCGCTCAAGCACCTCAATGACGACCCGCAGGCGGTACTAGTCATCACTCCTGCCAGTGTGAATGTGCCGGGTAGCGTGCTGGCTATGCTTCACGCTCTAGTTGATGCTGACATTAATTGCCCCACAGTGATGCATGTGAAGTATGAAGACACCGATAGCGAGTGGCTGCAAGTCAAGGCAGGTGCCGACCTAGGTGCTGTGCTCATGAGTGGTTTGCTCGATGGTGTGTGGCTCGAGGCTCCGCAGTATCCCGATCAGGAAGAAGTTGTCAAGATAGCCTTCGGTGCTTTGCAGGCAGCCCGTCTGCGCACCAGCAAGACCGAGTTCATCTCGTGTCCCTCGTGTGGTCGCACTATGTTTGACCTACAGACAACAGTCAAACGTGTACAGGAGGCTACCGCTCACCTCACACACCTCAAGATAGGCGTGATGGGCTGTGTAGTAAATGGCCCTGGCGAGATGGCCGATGCCGACTATGGTTATGTGGGTGCTGCTCGTGGCAAGATAAGCCTGTACAAGAACAAGGAGTGCATCGAGAAGAACATCCCTGAGGAAGAAGCAATCACCCGCTTAGTTGACCTCATCAAGCAAAACAATGACTGGGTAGATCCCTAATTTTGCGGGGTATAGGTAAAAACATAAAAGTCCTCAAGCGCTTGGCTTGGGGACTTTGTATTTATGGTAAGGGGTGTGATTACAACATGAATGTAATAAACGCCGCCGCACTCAAGGCAAATACAAGCACAATGCTGTAGCCAATGGCAAAATTGCGCAGTGAAGCTCGATGCTTGCCATCGAGAACAAGAGCAATCACATACACGGCGATAGCGATAAACAGGGGTTGGAAGGGCAAGATGTAGCGGCTTACGGTGCCACCGCATATGTAGGCGATAGCTACAAAGCACACAGCTGGCCACCATGCTATGAGTCCTAACGAAGACTCTTTGCGCCACGACAGGAAACCGTAGTAGAACAGTGCTAGACCCCCACACAGGTACCAACCAATGCGCACATGCGCGATAATGCTAACAATACTGTCTATGGACCAGGGCAGGGGGATTATGTACTGAGTACCTGTGGTAACTGGTAGCAGGAGCATTTTTTTCCACGCTTCGAGGCAGAAGTATCCATTAAGTACTTTAAAGTATTCATACTGGATGCCGTCAACATCGCCAAATGTCTTTGACATTGCCACACCGCCGCTAACAATGGATATTTGGTTGTGCAGTGAGTTAGATGTCGACATTATTACACCCACATACCACGCCGCTAGCGTGATGATGCCCAAGGCAAAGAGAGTGCGCCAGTGTGTTCGCCACAGGGTTATTGCCAAGAAAATGACTCCTATTGCCACAAAGTTGATAAATCTAGCCCTCACTGCAGCCAGAACAAGGCATACTACGGCATAGAGCAAGCACCACTTGATTGAATTGTTGCGTGACTCTGGCGCTTGTAGGATGTGGACAAATGTCATGGCAACAAGTATCATTGCAATGTACATTGTGGGCTCTTTAAGAACCTCGCCACTATGGAACAGGAAGAATCCGTGCAACGATGAGAGTCCCATTGCCAGAGTGGCAATAGTGGTCGCTTTCACACTTGTGCGGTTGTGGGTTATCATCACTGCCAGACTGCTAGTCATGATTACGGCAAACAGGGTGAGCATCACGTTTAGGGCCACAGGCCAAATGATGTTGGCGCCAAAAAGATAGAATAGACCGCACACCATGAGCGGATAGCCAATAAATGCCGTTTTGGGTTCTGGGCATCGTCCGTCATAGTTGCTCAATGCCCACTTGAAGTATTTATAAGAATCAAGGCCTAAGCAAGGATTGTCAAAAGCACGATTGTAATGTAAAGTGCAATTCCATATCTCCATCACGGCATTTGTCGCGAGCACGACCGAGATAAGAGCCAACAAGGCAGTGCAGGCGGGTGACCACCACGAGCAGCGGCGGCCTACGAGCCAGGGAATGACGCAAGCGATGGCCAGCGACGCAACAATGGTGGCACCATCGGCCATGCCAAAGGTGTTTACCGTGATAGCGGCAATGACAATCGCAATAAGCGACAATGCTATGTAGCAGTAGCGGGTCATTTTTTCAAAACGAAAACTAAAAATGTTGACGCGTTTTCTCGCAAACGCAAACTATTTTCTGGGTTGACTCGAGATTTCAAAAATCGATATTTCGATGGTTCGAGAAATCGGTTAAATCTTAAATTTAACCTTTTAACCGATTAACCTTTAACCTTTTACTTTCCCCACTTCTTGAGGTGGTAGCGATAGGTGTGACCGTTGGTGGCCTTTAACGCAAGTATGGCCTCCTTGCTGGTGAGTTGCTCAACGGTGAAGTGGTTAACGGCGTCCTTGCCCATGTCGATGCCATAGAGGAACACCCACACGAGTTTCTCGTCGGGGAAGGTGACATCAATGCTGCTACCGTTATCCTGCCAGCGGCCCACGGTCTGCTTCTCGGCATGAGTGTCGTCGGTATAACGCAGTTGGAATAGGGTTGACTGAAACTGGAAAAAGTCAGTACCCATGTAACCGTCAATGGGGCTATTGTCCATATCAATTTGCTCTACATGCCATGTGCCGAACCACATACCTATGTCGCCATTATTTTGGGTACACGATGTCATAGCGAACATCGAAGCGACCATTATCACGAGTGTATATAAAGTCTTTTTCATCATTTCTTAAAGTTAAAGCCTCCACGATAAACTACAGTTAAGAGTGCACCTGTGTTGTTTCCTGTGAGAGTGCCGTGATCCATTGCAAAGCGAGCGTTGATGCTCATTCCCTTGATGCAAGCAGGAGTCCATGTGGTCTCGACCATGAACGAGGTGCTCTCAACAGGCACGATACGGGGCACAAAGGGTGTTCCCCACGACTTGCGGTGCGAAGCCATAACGCGATATTGCCAACAGCCTGTATGGTCAATGTTGCCATATAAGCCCACATGGAAGCCACGCATCAAGTTGTCGGCAAAGCGGGTGTAGCCGTCAAGGTTGTAGATGGGGCCTTGTATCATAGACGAACCAATGCTCATACCCAGATTGTGGTAGCCGTTGAAGGCGTAGTTGTTGTAGTAGTCGTCGGCACCCGTTGCCTCCTCGGTGAGCGTAGTGCCCTCGTGGTCGCCGGGAGCGTAGTGGATGGGGCCGCTCTGGTTGGTGAAGTCCATGTATTCGACAACGACGCCTTTAAGGTGTCCGTTCAAGGCGTTGTCGCTCTTGAACTCGATGCCATAAAGACCGTCAAAGCCATTGAGCTTGCCTATGCCCGAGCCGTCTTCCCATGGCGATTGCCAGTATAGGCGTACCTTGTTGGCGCGGTTTAGCTTCACGTCGAGTGCTGCGTCCCACGACCCCAGGTGGTTACCCTCGTAGTAGTGGTCGCCCTCGGCATTACCACCGCTGCTGGGTATGAGTGCCTTGAAGAACGCCTCGGCATTGGCCTTTTGTTTTATTGTCTCGGTCACCACTCCGTCTTCACGCATCACGCGAGTACCGCCAAACTGACAAGCTGCCTGCATGCCCACGGTGGCCACGACGCGCTGGTTGGGATTGGTGCGTAGATACAGATTCTTGTAGTTCACCCAGTAGCCAGTTGTTGTGAAGTGGTTAAACTGGTTGTCGTGGTTGTTGATCCAGTTCTTGTCCATGGCCTTGTAGTAGCCCACCTCGCCATTGATTTGAACCCAACCGTGAGTGAAGGGTATGTTCTGGAAATTGACAAAACCAGCCTTGAGTCCGGGCATGGGGCGTGAATTGCCGCTGCGGGTGAGGTCACCGCTGCTCAGGTCGTGGTTCACGATGGCAGAGTGGGGCGTGGGAGCCTGTCCCAGCGTAGCATACACGCCACGGTACTTGCCCTCGACATAGGCATGCTGTACCCACGCGCGTGCCGGGTGTAGGGAAGTGGTAACGCTTGAGAGCGTTATTCCGCTAATGCCCGATACATAGGTGGTCATTTTATAGTCGACGCTCGAACTCCATCCGGCATATATTTTGGCACCTGCTCCCCACGACAGGCGTTGGGTTGTGTCCATCTTGTGGGCGATACCGGCATGTATCAGGGTAGAGTAGGCTTGTGTGACCACGCCCTCCTGATTGGCCATGATGTAGTGTGGAGCCAGGTCGCCCTTGCCGGCATTGACTGTCGCTCCTGCCTCGTATACGATGTCTCCCTGGGGTGTTGGGGACACTGCTCTAGCGTTGTCTTGTGCACTCACGCTAAGCAGTGAGCATGCAAGTATTGTTGTGAGTAATATCTCTTTCATCGTTCAATGTGGTTTTTGATGCGTTGCGTGATGCGAGCGCGAAGGCGCCCAAGATTTTCTTTGAAATAAGTTTTGAAGGTGTCGATGTGGCGTGTACGCTTCTGCTCGGCAATCTCGTCAATCTTAATCAGGATGCCTGTTTCCTCAACTTTGCCAAACTCATGGTTGATGGCCGTGCCAAACACCTTCATTGTGGGCGACAGCGCCATGTAGGCGTTGACTAGCGGTGGTATGTTGATGCCGTGACTGCGCACAAAGGCGTTGAGCGTCTTGTAATCGGCCTTGAAGTCGTTTCCTGTGAAGAAATCGTCGCCACCCCGTTTCACGCCTGTAAGGGGTTCCATGGGAGTCACTAGCTTGTCGTTGTCGGGGAAATAGACACGCAGGAACTCCAAGAGGCGGTCGCGGCACTCGCGATTGTAGCTGGGGTACATTGTCATCTTGCCAAAGAAGTATTGAACCTCGGGGTGAATGACGCTCAAGGCTCCCAGTCCGTCCCACAGGTTGTCTAGGGCATACAAGGCCTTGTTGCCAGCACGAGTCGATTGGTACTCAAGGCTCACAAACGAGCGGCCCAACTCTATGGTGTGGGGCAGATACTCGTCGACAAACTGTTGCGAGAAGTTGAACATGTGGCCCATAGC
>JAGHTV010000468.1 GCA_018065165.1 Candidatus Sodaliphilus fimicaballi
TCTTATATCCAGTGCGCTTGAGTGTGCTCATGAGGCGGTCAACACCCTCGGTGATGGGCAGAGACTCGGCAATCTCTTTCATAACACTTGCATCAAGGCCCTTGAGCAATGACACACGGCGTGTGAAGCTCTCCTTGAAGTCAATCTCGCCACGCATAGCACTCTCGGTGATAGCACGCACCTGGTCGCCCACGCCAGCACGCTCGGCCAGCTGGTCGATGCACTCGGTCTCGATGAGTGTAGAGTCCATATCAAAGCATATGAGGCGACGGCAACGACGATAGATGTTGTCTTCCTGCATTGAAATGTCAAAGCCCAGCTCGTTGCTCAGACGCATGAGTTCACGCTGCATCACATCCTTGTCCTGAGGTGTACCACGCACTGAGAACTCGATGCAAGACTTGCGTGACTCACACTCAACATTATTGAGAGGTATGCGGCCTGTGAGTCGCTTGATGGCATCGATATTGAGTTCCTGATTGGCAATAACGCCTGAAACTGCCGAAATTTGCTTTGCAGTGATTTCACGACCCAGGATGGTGATGATATATCGGTTCTTACCCTGACGGCTTACCCAGTCGGTATAATCGCCATCGGGAATGGGAGTATAACGAATCTCAACGCCCATCTCAGTAGCCTTGAAGAAGAGTTCCTTCATGATTTCGCCACTACACTCGGTAGAAGTCTTGAATAGGATACCCAGCGAGAGAGTGTGATGAATGTCGGCCTGACCTATGTCGAGCACCTGAGCATCATACTTGCCAAGTATACCCGTGAGGGCCGATGTTACACCCGGCTTGTCGTGACCTGATATGTTGATAAGAATTAATTCAGATTCTTGCATTGTGAACTAGTTTTTATTAAATCGGGTACAAAGGTACAACAAACTTGCTGTACTGCAAAAAAAGTGTAGCAAAAACATGGCGTATCATTTCACAATGACACGCCACCCATTTTCCTATTATCGTATAATATCAGAAATAATCTAATGATTTTACTTGACCTTCAGGACCTGTCCCTTCTGAATCTTGTCGCCCTTGAGACCATTGAGTTTCTTGAGCTGTGCAACGGTAACGCCATTGCGAGCAGCAATCTTACCCAGGTTGTCGCCCTCGCGAATCTTGTAGGTGCTGCGAGTAGCCTTTTCGCGCTTGCGATCGCTACGGCTCGACTTGCTGTTGCGGCTATCACGGCTGTAGCGACTAGTGTAACTGGGCTTATCCTCTTGTTGAGTCGAAGCTTGAGCCTGTGACTGAGACTCGTTTTGCTCACGCACAGCGTTATAACGACGGCTGGGTGAATAATTGCGAGCCTGCGAATAGTTGCTCTTGTTGAAGGTATAAGTGTCAGTGTGAGTGACACGATTATTGAAATCGAAGATTGCCTCGGGGTTGATTGCATAGCCCATGAAGCGAGTCTCAAAGTGCAAGTGAGGACCTGTACTGCGACCTGTGTTACCACTAAGTGCGATGGGCTGACCAGCCTTGACATATTGCTCGGGCTGTACAAGGAAGCGTGACAAGTGACCGTAAACAGTCTCAAGGCCATTCTCGTGACGCACGATTACATAGAAACCAAAGCCACTACGCTCAAACTTGGTGAGACGCACGCGACCACTAAACACGGCACGAACTGTATCGCCCATGGGGCAACCAAAGTCTACGCCCTTGTGGTTACGACCAAACTTGGGACGATAGCCATAATGAGAGGTGAGGCGTATGTTCTTGAGAGGCATCACATAGTTGCGCACATTGATAACGCGAGAATTGGGGACCTCGCTCTCCTTGAAGGGATTCACAAGACCACTATCCCAACCCTCGGTATAGATATCGGGCTCGGGCTCTACCTCTTCAAAGAGATCAGAAGCATACTTTTGAGCCTCCTCGAGGCGAATTTGATCCTGAATGCGTTGTTGTTTTGCTAAAAGATTGGCATGCATGCGGCTCATGTTTTTAGCCGATGAGAGATTTTGAGCCGTTACTGGCATCGCAGCCGCCACTAAGGCAACAAGAGCGACGCTTAATATTTTATGAATTTTTATCATATCCTTTTTTGTTTTTTGTTTCAAAACAGGCAAACAAGTGTCCATTATCACACAATGTCCTCTTTTTGAGTTTACCTGCGTGCAACATTGCCAAAACGACTATCAATAGGCGAACGGGCGAAGTTTTGCACTTGATGAAAACCTTAATTCGATAATAGGTTTGTTATAATAACGCTCAAAATTAGCAATTTATTTTGTAACGCCCATAAAACAATTACTAAAAAGTGTAAACTTTGGTTTTGATTTGTAAACATTAACAGCTCGTTAAGTAGGCAAATTACATAAAAAATGGACTCACCCATAGCAAGGCGAGTCCACTATATTATAATAAGGAGTTCTTGAAATCAACGACGCTCCTGGAAACATTCAGCATTCTGCTCGAGCACTGTATTGAACTCGGGATAGCGACGAACGAGCTTAAGGTTGACATATGGAGACTCGTTAACCTTAACATCGGAGAGACTACCATAGCCATTGGCAAGTGCACTGCGCAGGCACTCGATTGAGGCACCCTTGTCGCCATACTCAACATCGCCTATATCGCTATATAGAGCCGATGCCATGATATAAGTTTGACCACCGGGAAGGATACCATCCTTGATAATCTGCTTAGCCCAGTCGCGAGCCTCCATATCCTTGCCAAGCTCGTGCAGAGCGAAACCACGAAGGCTGTTGTAGTCCTTGCCCAGGCGAAGCATTGCCTCAAAGTCGGCAGCAGCGGCAACAGCATTCTTAAGACGATACTTGTTGATCCAGCCACGCAGCAAGAGAGCCTCGCTACAAGCAGCATCGTTATTGATAATGGTGTTGACACACTTGAGAGCCTCGGCATCGTTGCGTTGAGTAATAAGCAGGCGAGCCTTTGTCAAGAGGGCTGTAGTGTTTTTAGAGTCGAGTTCAAGAGCCTTGTCGAGGTTGGCATAAGCTGCACCGAAGTTACCACCCTTACCCAGATTGTACTCGATGCGAGACTTGAGAATGTAGTAGTCGGCCTCATTGGCATTCATCTCAATTGCCTTGTTGATGTTTGCGAGAGCATCAGAATACTGCATAAGTTCCATTTGGCACAGAGCAGCATCGGCATAGATTGAGTGGAAGTCATAGAGGTTGTTGGCAATGATAGACTTGAGGTCTTTAAGAGCCTGACCGTAGTGAACATGACGCAAAGCAATGCTTGAACGCACATAGTAGAACATGCCCACGCGTGGAGCCTTGTCGATACTATTGGCCAGAGCACTCATTACAGCATCGTAGTGAGTATCGCTCATGTTGATGAGGGCTTGCAAAGCACTGCCAGTCTCGCTACCAACGCTGAGGGCCGAGATGAGGTCCTGAGCCGCGGGCTCATACTGTTGCATCTGGCTGAGGACGTCGGCACGATTGATATATACTTGAGGCTCGGCAGTAAACAAACTTACAGCCTTGTCAACATAGTTGGCAGCCTTCTCGTAGTTCTGGCGCTTCACCTCAATCTTAGCAAGACCATACATTGCATCGTAGTTCATGGGAGTGTCGCGCAAGATGCTCTGGAAGTTGCGCTCGGCAGCATCGAGGTCGTTAACCTTGAGGCTTACCTTGGCAAGCATGTCGATACAGCCCATCGACTTGGGGTTGAGTTCGCTTGCTGTGCGCAGGGCTTCAACCTCCTCCTCAAAGTGGCCCATTGCATCATAGATGCGAGCCTTGAGCATGTAAGTGTCAAATGAGAGAGTCTTGTCCTTAGCAGGGAGCTGGTCGAGAACCTCGTTGGCATCAGAAAGTGCCTTAGCATACTCGCCATTGTAGAACAATTGGTTAGCACGAGCAAAACGAGTGTTGTAGTCGCCGGGCTCCTTGGCAAGCTGGTCGTCATAAACCTTCATTACGGCTTGTGTGATCTTGTCGCGCACACGAGCGTCATCGGCACTTGTTTGAGCCGTTGCAACGAAGCATCCAGCGGCAATAGCCAGTGTCAAAAAGATGTTTCTAAATTTCATTTTATTTCAGTTTTTAATTATTCTATTTGATTGCACCACCCCACCCGGGGTTTAATGC
>JAGHTV010000186.1 GCA_018065165.1 Candidatus Sodaliphilus fimicaballi
GGTTACCAGCTGCATAATCTGTCATGGAGACCTCTAAAGTGGTCTCAGCAGCGAATGCCGTGGTGAACAGCATCGCCATCATTAAGAAAGATAAAATTTTCTTCATGAGTTTTTTGTTGATTAATAGTTAGTTATTTAGTTAAATGTTAGTTAATTAGCATTTGTTTTACATATCATAGCACAACTATGCATTCTATGCAACGACAAAGATATATTTTTTTATTGAGCTACACAATTTTATGCCAACTTTTTAACCCTATTGTAATGATTTTTTTTGTAAATGTGTTTGGCACGATAATTGCACTATATTTGCAGAAAATATAGCGGTATTTTGTTATTTTTCTTTAATGTGTAATATACAATGCAACCTTTTGACTATCTTTGTAGTCTAATAGGAAAACGAACTGATTATACTGGGTAAAAAAGAAAATCAATATCCATCGGCTAAAGGTCAAAATTAAATTTCTTTTTCCCAAAAACTACTATAAAATAGTTGAAATGAAGAAATTGTTTTTATTGCCCATGGTGGCTATAGTGTCACTAACCGCAATGCTGAGCAGCTGTGGCGGCCGTAACTCACAAATCGAAGATGCCGTGCGTCAGGCCCTGGTGCAACGCGATACCACACAAGCCCGCTTCGACTCTATCTGCGCCATAATCAAGGCAAATCCTCAACAGTACGCCGACCTGCTTACTGCCGACGGCGAGATAAACTACGCAGCTATGGCCGAGCTTGTTGAGAGCGTGGGCTCGTCGCTGCGCCCCGCCATGCACTGGAACGTGGCTGCCTATGGCGTGAACTCGTTGTCGCTCACCATCTACTTTGAGCGCAGCGGTAGTATGGTTCCCTATGACGACGCAGGCGGTCGCGGTCAACTCAAGAAGGCCGTGAACGACCTCATCAACTACTTCCCATGCAGCGATAAGGTGAAAATCAACATCGTGAACGATGGCATATACCCCTACAACGGTACCGTGGACAGTTTCTTGCAGGACCGCAACATATATGCCTCGACAGCTGGCGTGGGCAATGCTTCGTACACCGACTTCCAGAAGATTTTCAACGACATACTCGAGGCACAAACTCCCGGTAATGTAAGCGTGGTTGTTACTGACCTCATTTACTCGCCTGCCGACACCAAGAATGTAAGCATCGACAAGATATTCAACGAGGAGAACAGCCTCGCGACCAACATCTTCCGCCGCTACAAGGGCAAAAGCATCATCGTGCATCAGCTCACTGGTGACTACAACGGCATGTATTACCCATATAACAACAATGCCTTCAACTACACTGGCACACGCCCCTTCTACCTGCTCATCATTGCCGACTCTAAGGTGATGGATTCAATGGCAGCCAGCAAGGACTACAAGCAGTTCCTTACAGTGCAGGGGTCACGCAACAGCTACCGCTTCAACGAGAGCGAGAGCAGCGTGGAGTGGAATGTGGTTCCCGACTGGAAGGACAACGCTGGCCGTTTCCGCGTGAGTCACGGCAACGGTGGCGAACTCACAAATGTCAACGCCGACAAGACCACTGGCGTGCTCCGCTTTGCCGTGGCAGCCAACCTGAGTGGCATCAACCCAGACCTGCTGTGCAACGCAAGCAACTATACCATTGAGTCGCTCTCGGGATTCAAGATTGATGTTAAGCCTCTTAACCCTGGCGACATAACTGCCAACAACAAGGCTTACCTCGAAGGCAAGACCCACATTATCACCATCACCGGCGACTACAAGGGTCCGCGCGACAACATCAAGATTGCTCTGCGCAACGAGTTCCCACAGTGGATCGAGCAATCGACCTGCAACGACGACACCAACCCCGCGATGCCCTCGTTTGCAACCACCACACTGGGATTGAGCAGCTTCCTGAGCGGCATCAACCAGGCATTCAGCACCGGAGGCAACTATTTCAGCATCAACCTCGCCCTCGAGAATTAAATAAAGGGTTAAAAGGTTAAAGGGTTAAAAGGTTAATTCTAGAAAGTCTAGATAGTCTAGAAAATCTAGATGACCAGGAACGCTATAGAAATAAAAACAAAACTTGATATATGAAACATTTTGTATTTTTGGGAATTGGCATTGCCATCACCTTGGTGTTTTTCATACTGAGTTACAGCCAGAGCTTTAACATCTTTGAGCAGCTCTACTTCAATCAGGGATTCAACGACCAGCTCTACAACCTGAGTATGTATCCCGTGCTTGCGCTCATCGTTATCATCCTCACTTGGGGAGCAGCTGCGCTGTACTACTATGTCATCAACTCGGTAAACTTTGACCGCTGGTATCACTGGGCTGGTGTGCTGGGCATTACCACACTGGTGAGCCCCATTGTGTGCTATCTTTATATCGACAGTGCTCTCAAGAATGCCGGTCTTGCCTATGGCGGCGAGAGCGTGCAGTTTGCCATGCAACTGCTGCTGATGAGTGCGGTTCTCTTTGTGGTTGCATCGTTCTCGATGCGCTGGTGGAGCACCAACTGCCGTCACACACCCATCCCACAATAATATTACACCCGGAGGCTCCGGAAATTCCGGATTGTCTGGCACTCCCCTAAAGAACACAATAATAACAGGATAATTAGTTATATAATGCGATTATTCATCTTTGCAATTGGTGGCACCGGTTCACGCGTGCTCAAGTCTATGTTAATGCTCTCGGCTGCTGGCGTAAGACCCCTTGACGAGAACGGACAGCCCGTTTCCAACATGGAGCTGGTACCCATCATCATCGACCCCCACAAGGGCAATGAGGACCTGAAACGTACCGAGGCGATGCTCTCGGCCTATCGCTCAATACGCTACAAACTTTATGGCAACCGCACCGATGTTGACGGTTTCTTTGCCAACCGCATAGTGACGCTGCGCGAAATCATGCGCGACTCTAGCATACAGCTCAACGACACATTCATCTTTAACCTGAGTGCAGTGGAACGAAACAAGTTCCGCGAGTTCATAGGCTACGACACCATGAACGAGGCTAACCAGGCGCTGTCGTCACTGCTCTTCAGCAACGACCAGCTCGAGAACAAGATGAACATAGGCTTCGTGGGCTCGCCCAATATAGGTAGTGTGGCCCTCAACGAAATCAAGGACAGTAACGAGTTTAAGGCGTTTGCCAATGTGTTTAACCAAGGCGACCGCATCTTCTTCATAAGCAGTATCTTTGGCGGTACTGGTGCGGCTGGCTTCCCCATCATGGTGAAGAACATACGCCAGGCGGCCAACCTCGACATCAACAACCGCGATGTGCTGCGCAAGGCCCCAATAGGCGGTCTCACCGTGCTGCCCTACTTCAACCTGGAGTTGGGCGACGACCACCGCATAGACAAGGCCGACTTCATAGTCAAGACCCAGAGGGCCTTGTACTACTACAAGGAAACTCTCACTGGTGCCAACGATAGCAACCTTAACACAATCTTCTACCTGGGCGACCAGGTGGTGAGCGTGCCCTACCTGTATGACCCAGGCGAGCACGGCCAGCGTAACCGCGCTCACATGATTGAGCTCGTGGGTGCAATGGCTCCGTTTAAGTTTGCCGGACTGCCCAACTCACAGCTCAGTGATGACAACGGCTATCCCCTGCCCTCGACTGCCTATGAGTATGCCCTCGACAAGGACACACTCAATGTCGATTTCAAGGCTATGGGTGCCGAGACTCGTGCACTCATCTACAGCAAGCTGGTCAAGTTCCACCTGCTGTTTATGCACCTCAACACAGGCTTTAAGGACACCATAGGTCAGGGATACACCAACGACAAGCCGCAAATCAAGAGCGACTTCCTGGCATCGCAGTTCTACCGCACTCTTGCCGACGACTTCATGAACGCCTACAAGGAGTGGATTACCGAGATGTATAACAACATGCGTAGCGTGGAACTGTTCAACATAGGCGAGTGGGACATGAACAAGGCTATTCACGATGTGAACACCGCCAAGTCATTCTTTGGTCGCAAGAGTGTTGACAACAATGTGTTCAAGAGCGTGATGAACAACTTGAGCCAGAGCAGCACCTATGCCCCCGACGAGGTAGAACTCAAGTTCCTCGACCTCTTTAACCGCGCGGCCGACAAGATTGTTGCCGAGCGATTTGAGAATATCAACTAAAGGGTTAAGAGGTTAAGAGGTTAAGAGGTTAAGAGGTTAACAGTTTAAAGTTTAGAGATTAGAGATTAACGGGTTATTCCCTATCTCGGCTATAATGGCTATCTCGACTATTAAAGCTATCAAGGCTATAATAACTAAAAAGAAAATATGAGCAAGATTTTATCATATAGCAACAAGACATCTAAGAATGTCAATGGTGACTGGATTCCTGTGGAGCCTTACAGCGAGGACGATATCGCTCAAATCAAGGATCCCGATGGTGGATTGTCGAGCAATCCCCGCACTGCTATTCCCAGTCCGTTTGCACAAATCGACCTGGTAAAGAATGCGTTCAACAACCTTGCCAATCCTCAACTGCATGGTGCAGTGATGAACGAGCGACTGGTGAGCAATGCTCTGGATGTGGCTCAACTGCTGTTTGACTACGAGAACCACAAGGACTACCTGCGCATCATCACCTGGAACCGCAAGGACGAGCTGGCTCGCCTCAAGGCCAACGGCCAGCACCGCCTCTACGGCGAGACGCTGGAACTGTTCCTCACAGCCGGCAAGGTGTACAACTTTGACGACCTGGTAGACTGGTACATCATCGTGTGGGACAACAAGGTGATAGGCGGTACATCGCCCGCATCGGTAGTGATGGCAGCACCCGTAGCAGGCACCATCAACCAGATAAAGGTGGAGCAAGGCGTATCGCTGTTCTCAACAGTGCGTCACCTGTGGCAGCGCGACGAGGACTTCGTTTACTACATGTTCCTGCTGTTTAACGCTTACCCCACCCTGCGCGAGAAGGCAGGTCAAGTATACAGCTATATGATGCACAACGCAGCCATTCTGCGTGACCGTCGTCCCGATGTGTACAACCGCATCACCGAGGTTATTCCCAACCTGAGTGCACTTAGTCACGACAACTCAGGCATAGTGCTCGACCGCCTTAACCGCGACTTTGACAAGTTCAGCGGCAACGCACAGGTCAATGTGCTGGGTGCCTACCTGTATCACAAGCGTGTGCGCGACATACGCGAACAAGCATCACAGAGCGACTTTGTCATCGCTCCCACCGTTCCCCAGCCCGAGGGTGCAGTCATGCCCCTGGTGCTGCGTACCGGCTTCAATGGCAGCGTAGAGCACTACCGTTACATCGACAAGGACTGGGACAGTGCAACGGTGGTTATCACCGGCGGCGTTCCCATGGAGCAACGCAAACTGCCCGCAACCAGCATTGAGTATCCCTATCTCACAACAGTGGACATGCTCAGTGACACGCTGGTGAAGCTGGGCGGAACCATCGACAACGACCACTTCATGGACGGCAACCTGCAAGCCCGCGACCTCGTGGCTCGCAACGGATATCTGCTGCCCGTCAAGCCCGCTTACTTCAACTACTTCACCTCGACCGACCTGTGCGGTCGCACTCACGGTCTCAATGTGCTCGACATCGTTGAGAACGGCGACGGCAGCGTGACCGTGACACTGCGCATACCGGTGAAGAAGCGTTATATAGAGCTCACACGAGTGTACATGCCCACTACCGACCACGCTTGGCGTTTCGACGAGATGCGCGGCACCGGTCGCATCGTGAGTGCAACGCTCTCGACTGCAGTATTCCCCTTTGTACGCACTGGCGTCAAGGATGACTACACCGTACAGCTATTCTCGATGCTCGTCGACAGCACTGCTTCGCTCAAGTTTATGCAAAACAGCACTGCCAGCGGCAACCTCACCGTTACCGAGAAGACCCGCACGGCAACTGGCCCCTTCAACACAGCCTACTACGATGTAAACGGCTCGTGGGACTATATGGAGGTTACCATCAAGAGCGACCTGGGCACCCACGTGGGACTCATCGTACCTCAATGGAAACCTTACATCCCATCGATGACCGAACTCGTATTTGCAGTCGACTTTGGTACAACCAACAGTCATGTAGAGTGGGCAGTCAAGGGACAGACATCACAACCCCTGACTATGGGACACAGCGAGGGTCAGGCTCTTATTGCCTCGCTCATGAAGCCCGGCAGCCTCGACATAGCAGAGCAAGTGCAACGCATTGAGTTCCTGCCCCGCGACATCGACAATGTGTATGGATTCCCCTTGCGTACGGCACTGGCACGCAATGCCGAGAGCGATGGAGGCAACAAGCTGTTCCACGATGTGAACATCCCATTCTTGTATGAACGCAAGTTCTTTGACGGATACAATGTAACTACCAACCTCAAGTGGATGGGCGATAACCGCCTCGCCAAGGAGTTCCTGCGCGAGATAGTACTGCTCATCAAGGCCAAGGCAATGCTCGAGAATGTAGACCTGCGCCGTGTTGAGGTGGTTTACTTCTACCCCGTGAGCATGAGCGGCAGCGACCGCCGTCAGTTGCAGGACACCTGGGAAGAACTGTTCCGCACTTATCTCAACGACGACCTGGGCCTGTTGCATCACTGCCCCGAGTCGCTCGCTCCCGCAGCCTACTACAAGGGTCCCGATGTTGATGGTGCAAGCTATGTGTCAATCGATATAGGTGGCGGTACCAGCGATGTTGTCATCTACCAGCCCACCGAGGACGGCATGGGCAGCCAGCCCGTGGCAATATCGTCGTTCCGCTTTGCCGGTAACGCAATCTTTGGCGACGCGTTTGCCGATCGTGATGCCGACCACAACCCACTGCTGGCTCACTACACTCGCTACTTCAAGCAGCTCATCGAGAATGACCGCAGCAGCAATATCACCTACCTCACCAGCATCCTTGACAAGATTATGTCGGGACAACGCAGCGAGGACATCAATGCCTACCTGTTCCCAATAGAGAATGTAGAGGAACTGCGTGGTCTGCGCGAAATAGACCGCAACTTGTACAGCTACAACGCATTGCTGCGCAACGACGGCCAACGCAAGATAATATTCATGTACTTCTATGCTGCCATCATCTACTACATAGCATCGATGATGAGGGCCCGCGGCTATCGCATGCCCAAGCAGATATACTTTAGCGGTACAGGCTCAAAGATTCTCAACATCGTGGGCAACACCAGCATGGTCAACGAGTTTACTCAACTCATCATTGAGCGTGCGTTTGAAACCAAGTATACCGAGCGTTTCAGCATCAAGATTGAAACCGAGTGCCCCAAGCAGATTACCTGCCGTGGCGGCGTGAAGATGCTGGGCGACAAGGACGCTCCACGCATTACACCTCGCGAGGTCAACGCCCTCAAGTTCAACTACTCGATGCTGCCATTTGACGACCTTACCCTGGCAGGCGTCAAGGATCCACTGGCACGAGAGACTCTCGTTGCCAAGGTACAGGAGTTCAACCAGTTCTTCATCGACTTGTGCGACAGCGAGCTGCGTGACGACTTTGGCATCGACAACAACGTGTACAAGGTGTTCTCTCAAGTGGTAAACGACGACTTGAGCAACTACCTCACAGCCGGCATCAATGCGTTCCTTAACGGACGCTACGAGGAAGGCGACATCATTGAGGATGTACCATTCTTCTACCCCATCGTGGGTGTTATACGACACAACTTGCTCAACAACTTGCAATATAACCGCCTATGAAACGAATAATTGCAGCAACCATAGCCATCGCACTGGCAGTGGTGGCCTGGTGCCAGGAGTTCAACGACTCAACCGTGCTCACTCAGGCACAGTGGCAACACGCACTTGCCATCGTTGCCCAACACAATGCACAGAACAGTGGTTACAGCCAGGCTACAGTCGATTTTGAGGCCAATAACCCCGAGGGCTACACCCTCGACGACCTCAACACGGCCTATGCTGGCAACAGCGAGTGGGACCAGATTTACACCCAACTCAAGAAATTGGAGAACGACGGTGGCCGTGTGGCCGATGTCAAGCAACTTGCAGGAGGTCTCGCTGGTGCTGTGACCAACGAACTGCAAGCATATGTCGAAGGACAGATTCTTGAAGTTGACCCAGTGAAGGCCGATACCATAAGCATTGAACCAGCCGAACAGGCTAGCACAGGTACAGCAATGGATATGCACCTCATCATTGACATCGTGCTGGCGTTAATCGCCCTTGTGGCCATCGTCTGGGCTGTGGTCACACAACGCAAATTTGCACAGATGCGTGAGAGCTATCTAAACGACATCGACACAATGAATGCCCGCATGCAGCAGTTGAGCGACGAACTCAACCAGCAAACCCACGCTGCTCCTGCTACACCAGCACGCGTTGAGAAAGAACCCGCCGAACCAGCGTTTACCAGCATCACAGCTCCCGCTCAGCAAGTGGCTGCGCCTGTCAAGAAACGCCCCATTGAGGTAAAGAAGATATACCTTGCCAAGCCCGACGACAACGCATGCTTCACTCGTGCTACAAGCGACTTTGAACTGGGTAACTCAATATTTGTGCTCTCTACTACCGACGGCGTTCACGGCGAGTTTAGCGTGATTGACCACCCCGATGTGCATCGATTTGCTCTGATGATGCCCAGCGAGAACCTCACTCGCGCCTGCTCGGGCAACGCAATACAGATGTCAACTGGAATGACACGCATCGTCACCGACCGTGCCGGCGAGGCTCTGCTCGAGAACGGACAGTGGTATGTGACCGTCAAGGCCGAGATACATTATGAGTAGGTTTAAGGTTTAATCGATGTTTCGATGACTCGATGACTCGATGTTTCGATTATTCGAAACCAGTTTTCGTTTTCGTGAAAATGCGATAGCATTTTAGTTTTTCGTTAATATATAAAATGAAATGGACTTGTGATAAATGTGGTAAGGAGATGGAACTCTCCCAGGAGCAGCTTGTCGAGACAGGCGGTGCTGTGGTGTGTCCACAATGCCTCACATCGGCAGTAGTTCCAGGATTCTCGTCGCGAAGGGACAATCGTACCACATCGCACACTACGCCTAGCAATCCCATTCCTCCCATCCCCCCTAAAACTATGGCAAGCAACAGCAACACACCACCGGCTCGCCGGCAAACCATAAGCTTTGTTGAAACTCCCACACGCACCACACCTCCGCCCCACCATGGACGAGGCAAGACTGCAACAACACCCCCAGCACACACCGAGCCTCCCACAAAGCCGCAACCCAAGAAGAAGAGCGGCAAGAAGAATAGCAAGACAGGGCTGCTCAATCCTCCCGGTCCGCTTGGCTGCCTGCTGCGCACCGTGTGGTACACCGCCATACTGCTAGCAGTATACCTGCTTATGGGATTGGTTTTGGGCATGTAATCCTGTAAGGGGTTAAGGGGTTAATTGGTTAATGACATTTGACCATTTTACAACCATTTGAACGCTTATAAGACACAAAAAGGAGCCTCGCTGGGGCTCCTTTTCTATTGGCGGGTTTTATGGATTTTTAGGGCGATGACGCATAAAATGACAGGGGCAATGATAAATGCGATGATTTCTTGCCAGTGCCAGCGTCTTGCAGGTTGTGCCTGGGGCACTTGTCGCGACTTGGTGGCACTCACCACCCTGATGGTGTCGTGAACGACCAGCGTCTCTCGCTTGAGGCGACCGTTTGTACTGCGGTCGCGATAGTCAATACGGGTAATAGTGCGTACACGTCCGGCAGTATCCATCTCCACAACATCGATGTGAGTCTCGCTTGCACGCGTAGTAGTGTCGTGCTCGGCAACCATGCGTGCCGACTCATGCTCTATCGTGATGGTATCGTGCTGCCAGTGCTCGGTCTCTACCACTCGAGTGCTGCGGCAACCCGTGAGCAGCAGTAGCATTATTGCAAACTTTTTCATAGTTCTTCATTAAGATATTCGGTTATGGAATCAATGTGCAGGTCAACTACGGTCTGCATCCCCACAGGCGACAAGAGGAAGTCTACATCGTCTCGATTGTCCTGAAACATGTTCTCGGTGAGTACGGCCGGGCACGCCGTGTCGCGACACACGGCCAGCGACTGCTCGTAATACCCCTTGCTGGGGTAGCAACGGTTGCCCTGCAAGCCCATAGCAACAGCTCTACGGTGGAATATCGTAGCAAGACGGCGACTGCAAAGCGAGGCATTAGGTGCCACCATTACAGCAAAGCCACGTGCATCGTGCCAGTGACCATCGCTCCCCGCAGCATTGTTGTGGATGCTCACATACAGGCAGTCGCCATGCACATGGCACAGGCGATTAACCAGCCTCACACGCTCACGCAACGACGGTTCCCTGTCGCCCTCTATATCTATGACGCACCTCACTCCACGGGCAAGTAAAGCATCACGCACGCGACGACACACCTCGCGGCTGTACTCATACTCACGCAAGCGGCCGTCGGGCGAACGCTTGCCTGCAACATTACTCCCGTGAGCAGTCCCCAGAATTACTGTTTTCATAGATTTTGGTTTCGATTTCGTTAAGGCGTTGTTTAGTGTATAAGGTTATGCCAAAGATGCTGCCGCTATATATGAGCATCTGGCCCAGAATCGTCAGCACACTGTGATGCACCTCGCCCAGCGGAGGTACAATGAACCCAGCAGTTGTGATTCCTGCACCATACACAAGCATGCCCAGTGCACTCCACAA
>JAGHTV010000310.1 GCA_018065165.1 Candidatus Sodaliphilus fimicaballi
CCACTAACCGCTGCTCACTCTCTTGAGCTCGCCTATCGGCTCGGTTCTTTCAGTTAGATAATCAGTGAGATTCGTGAGATCTGCGCGAGGGAATCGCTATAGTGCGAAGCCTATCTGCAAGAGAAATTGTGGGATACAAAAAAGTGCCACGACATTGCTGCCGTGGCACCGTTTATTTATGCTCTTAAGAGCGATAGCGTTCTTACAGGCTCAGTGAGCCGTTCTAAAGAGGGAACGCAGTGACCGCTCTAAGAAGCGAAGCGTTCTTACTTAACGGGTTGACCCATGATGTTGAACTTCATGTCGCCCTTAACGATAACGATTTGACCGTTCTCGATAGTCTTGTAAGCCTTGATTGCGTTAACCTTAACATCGTCGATGCTTGTAACTTCCTCTGTATCCAGATAGTAGTCGAAGATGTTAGCGCCTTCGTTAGTGTGCTTTTGGTAGTAAACAACGTAAACAGTGTGAACACCTGTTACAGTTGCGAGGTCGTCCTTGATAGTATAAACGTTGCCCCAACCACCAGTAGCTTGGTGACGAACAACAGCAACGGGCTCTACGCCAGCCTCAACGAGTTGCTCGTGAGCGTTACCCCAGTCATAACTCTTCAGCATGGGAGAAGCTTGATCCTCAGCCTCGAGGTCGAGGTACAGGCTGATGTTAGCATCTTCCTTGTAACCAATCCAGTTACCGCTACCAGTAGCGTATGACATAAGAACCTTGTTGTATTGACCATTCTCGAAGTCTATGTTTTCAAGCTTAAGGACAGTCTTGCTGCCAGTGTAACCATAGTTACCGTTACCCTCGAGTTGACCTTGGTTGAGAACTGCGTGCTTCTCAATCTTGAGAGCGCCTTCGGGAACATCGTTACGCATTGTGTAGCGCTTAGCGTTCTCGCTGGGAGTCTCGTTAACGGGAGTAAGTACATCATAGTCGGGTTCGGGCTCGTTATTCCAAGCTGCTACCTTAAGGAAGTCGAGGTCCTTCAGGTTAGTTGAACCACCTTTCCACTTAACGAGTACGAGGTGCTTGCCAGTTACAGTCTTAGTAAGTGCAGCAGCCTTGGGATACAAGTTGTCGCGGAGCTCCATACCAGTGAAGATAGTCGCAATCTTATTGTCCTCAACATTTGCATCGTCGATGTAAACCTCAAGTTTGTCATCCTTAGTGTTTGACCAGTGGCCAACAAAACCGCAAACCTGAACATAGTCACCCTGACCGAAGTCGAGTTGGCCATAACCAATGATTACGCCTTCGCTTGTCCAACCCCAACCGTTGTTACCGTCGATACGAGGAGTGTCACCGTCGGTGGGATATACGCGTACTGAGTTCTCGCAGGGGAAGTGAGCTGCGATGTTAGCATAGTCGCTCTTCTCGTTGGGCTTGAGAAGCTGACCGTTCTTGGGCTCCCAACCACCTTCAGCGTGGAAATCAGCCTCTGTGAAAGTATTCTTGTAGAAGTTCACGGCGCGAATGTTACCAGCACCACCTACGAATGTAAGGAATACCTTCTGCTTGCCTGTGGGCTTGTAGAAACGCAGACCTTCCTCAGCTTGCTTACCACCAGAGAGATCCTCGGGGCTTGTAGCGTTGTAACCCATGTTACCTGCCAGGTTTACATAGTTGTTGTAAGACTGAGTGTGAGCAAGAGCTACCTGAGTGAAGGGAAGAGCGCTCTCATAGTCAGCACCAGCTGAAAGGATAGCGAAGTTGCCATTGCCACCCCAACCCTGAGCGAAAGTAAGACCAGCAGCACCATAGTTCTCGCTGAAGTCAACTTCACCAAGGCTAATTACTGTACCACCACCTGTGTTACCGATGTTTTGAGAAAGGGGATCAAAACGACCATCCTTAATAATCTCAACATTGGGATTGTTTGCATTGGTTGCAATAACCAAGTCTTGTGCGTTAGCAGCAAATGCCATTACTTCAGCAGCAATAAGAGTAAAACTTTTTTTCATGAGAAATAGTTTTTTTGTTAATAATTTAGTTTTTAGTTAATACTTTATTACAAGTGCAAATTTAGTCTAAGGTACGCAAGAAAAATAGCACAAATGTCTCAAAAAATAGCATTTTGACTGCCTGCAAATCCATCCTGTGAGACGATTGAGCAATTTTATAGCTATGCAAAGGTTTTCACATATATATAAATAGTTGATGGGGCTGGTGCTTGTGATTTCCATATTATTTATTTAACTTTGTGAAGTTTTTCACAGCATAATAAATTTTTAAACTATACAAACATGAAATTAGACGGACGCAGAGAAAGCAGTAACGTAGAAGATCGCCGTGGCAAGAGCGGCAAAACTATTGCCGGCATAGGCGGCATAGGTGGTATCATCATTGTATTGCTCATGACATTCCTGGGAGGTGGCGACTTTGGTGACGCCTTGCAGCAAATGGGCGGCATGGCTATGGAGCAGCAAGCTGGTGGCGAAGAACACGAGTTTACTGCCGAGGAGCAAGAACTCGCTAAGTTCTCAAGTCAGATTTTTGCCGGCACCGAGGATGTGTGGTCACAACTCTTTGAGCAATACGGCTTGGGCGAGTATCAAGAGCCCAAACTGGTACTTTACACTGGTAGCACCAGCACCGGTTGCGGACAGGGCCAGGCACAGATGGGCCCATTCTACTGCTCGGCCGATCAGACAGTTTACATCGACCTGTCGTTCTTCATGCAGATGCGTCAAACACTGGGTGCCGATGGCGACTTTGCTTATGCCTATGTGATTGCTCACGAGGTGGGTCACCACGTGCAATACCTGCTGGGCACTCTTAATCAGGCTCACAATCAGATGGCTCGCAGCGACAAGGCTACCGCCAACGAGATTAGCGTGCGTCTCGAGCTGCAGGCCGACTTCTATGCTGGCGTATGGGCTCACCACGACAACAAGCTCTTTGGCTCGCTCGAAGAGGGTGACCTCGAAGAGGCTCTTACATGCGCTCAAAAGATTGGCGACGACTACCTGCAAAAGAAGGCTCAAGGCTACGACATCCCCGAGAGCTTCACTCACGGCACATCACAGCAGCGTCACAACTGGCTCAAGAAGGGTCTCCAGACTGGCGATGTACGCCAGGGCGACACCTTCACTCCCAGCTATCGCTCACTGTAATTTCAACGAAAACGAAAATGCTGACGCATTTTTACGAAAACGAAAACACATAATGCCGGACAATCCGGAATTTCCGGCTTTTCCGGATAATCCGGGAATTCCGGTTTTTGACATAAAACACTAGCATCATGGCAAAGACAACTTGCAAGACTACTGCAAGAAAGAGAACTTTACGCATCATCAAGGATGACCCCTGGCTGAAGCCGTTTGAGGCTGCCATTGAGGGCCGTCATAATGATGCCGTGCGCAAGATTGACGAGCTTACCGGCGGCAACTGCAAGCTCAAGGACTGGGCTAATGCCTACAACTACTATGGCCTGCACCGCACTGCCGAGGGCAAGTGGGTGTTCCGCGAGTGGGCGCCTAACGCTACCGACATATATCTGGTGGGCGACTTCAACAGCTGGAGCGAGTGCGCTCCCTACAAACTCAAGCGCCTCGACGGGGGCAACTGGGAGATTGTGCTGCCTGCTCAAGCCATGCGTCACGGTGAGCACTACAAGCTCAAGATACACTGGCAGGGTGGTTGCGGCGAACGTATTCCCGCCTATGCCACACGCGTGGTGCAAGATACTGCAAGTGCCATCTTCTCGGCCCAGATATGGGCTCCCGAGGAGGAATACAAGTTCAAGAACAAGCGCTTCAAGCCCAACACTTCGCCCCTGCTCATATATGAGTGCCACATAGGCATGGCTCAAGACCGCGAGGGCGTGGGTACATACGAGGAGTTCCGCACCCAGATATTGCCCCGCGTGGCACGCGCCGGCTACAACGCCATCCAGATTATGGCCATTCAAGAGCATCCCTACTATGGCTCGTTTGGCTACCATGTGTCGAGCTTCTATGCTGCATCGAGCCGCTTTGGCACCCCCGAGGAACTCATGCACCTCATCGACGACGCTCACGGCATGGGCATTGCAGTGATTATGGACATCGTTCACTCTCATGCAGTTAAGAACGAAGCCGAGGGTTTGGGTCTGTTTGACGGCAGCATCGACCAGTACTTCTATGGCGACGGTCGCCGCGAGCACCCCGCATGGGACTCGCTGTGCTTTGACTATGGCAAGAACGAGGTGCTCAACTTCCTGCTCAGCAACTGCAAGTTCTGGCTCGAGAAATACAAGTTCGACGGTTTCCGCTTCGACGGCGTGACCTCGATGCTCTACTATAGCCACGGTCTGGGACAGTCGTTTGGCGCCTATGACGACTACTACAACGGCTCTCAGGACACTAACGCCATCACCTACCTCACGCTTGCCAACGAACTCATTCACAGCGTAAACAAGAATGCAATCACCATTGCCGAGGAGATGAGCGGCATGCCGGGACTGGCACGCAAGTTCAAGGACGGCGGTATGGGATTTGACTACCGCATGGCCATGGGTATACCCGACTACTGGATTAAGACCATCAAGGAACGTAAGGACGAGGACTGGAAGCCCGGCAGCATACTATGGGAACTCACCAACCGTCGTGCCGACGAGAAGACCATCTCTTACGCCGAGAGTCACGATCAGGCACTGGTGGGCGACAAGACCATCATATTCCGCCTCATCGACAAGGAGATGTACTGGCACATGATGGACGGCGACGACAATGGCGTGGTAGCACGTGGCATTGCACTGCACAAGATGATACGCCTCGTCACAGCGGCCACAATCAATGGCGGCTACCTCAACTTCATGGGCAACGAGTGGGGTCATCCCGAGTGGATTGACTTCCCCCGCGAGGGTAACGGCTGGAGCTACAAGTACGCCCGTCGCCAGTGGAGCCTCGTCGACCGCGACGACCTGCAATACAAGTACCTGGCACGCTGGGATGCCGACGTGATGCACCTGCTGGGTGGCACCAACGGCTTTGAGGCTCTGCCAGTAAACAAGTTGTGGGACAACGACGGCGACCAGGTGCTGGCATTCACGCGTGGCGACCTCGTGTTTGTGTTCAACTTCCACCCCTTCAAGTCGTTTAGCGACTATGGCATGCTGGCGCCCGAGGGCGAGTATGAGCCCGTATTCAATAGCGATGCCAAGGTGTATGGTGGATATGACAACCTCAGTGACGACGGCAACCATCTCACACAGCACGACCCGCTGTATGCCGACGCTCAGCTAGGCTGGCTCAAGCTCTACATCCCCTCACGCACAGCTATCATCCTGCGCAAGAAGGCTTAATAGCGACATCAACCTAACATTATACAACAAAAGGCTGCCCCTAAGGTGGTCTTTTTGTATTTTCACGACTATTATCGTGCATATTTATTAATAATTCATATAAAAGTGCCTAGTCATTTTGTCATAATGCTGATTATTTGTAACTTTGTACCCGTTTTTTACTAACAAGCTACAAAATGAATGACTTTCTTAACAGTTTAGGTGAGTGGATTATCAATGCCAGTGACCTTGTCTGCGGCTATCCTGAGTTCCTTTTACTCATAGGTGGCGGTCTGTTCCTGTTTGCATACTCAGGAGCGGTTTCTTTCCGTAAATTACCCATGGCGATAAAAGCACTGCGCAATAAGCAGGCTCAAGACAGCGGAAAGGAAAACGGACAAATCAGTTCAATCCAGGCCTTGCTCAGCGCCATTGCAGCAACAGTGGGCATGGGCAACATTGCCGGCGTGGCTATCGCCCTGTCGATAGGCGGCCCGGGCGTAATCTTCTGGATGTGGGTTAGTGCCCTTGTGGGTATGACTACAAAATTCTTTGAAGGCACACTCTCTATCATGTACAAGGGCAAGGACGACGCCGGTGAGGTGCAAGGCGGTCCCATGTACATCATCACACAAGCCATGGGTCCCAAGTGGCGTCCACTGGCAGTGACATTTGCAATCTTTGGTCTTTTCGGTACACTGTGCTTCACACAGGCCAACCAGCTGGTTGAGAGCATCACCACCGTGTTCACTACTCCCATGGGCATCGAGAACACCGTAGGCCTGCGATTTGGCATGGGTGTGTGCATCATCATCATTGTGGGCTTTGTGCTGCTGGGCGGCATCAAGCGCATCGCACAGTTTGCATCGCGCATCGTGCCCCTGATGGTAATGCTTTACTTCTTCCTCGTGGCAGTGGTCATGGTGATGAACTACGATATGATTCCTGGCGTGTTCAAGTCAATCTTTGAAGGCGCATTCTCTATGGAGGCCGGATTTGGTGCATTTGCCTTTGTAGCACTCACAGGTGCTCGCCGCGCAGCCTTTGTCAACGAGGCCGGTGTGGGTACCGCATCGATGATGCACGGTGCATCGCGCAACACCGATGCCGTGCGCGAGGGTCTCATCGCCATGCTGGCACCAGCAATCGACTCGGGCTTTGTGTGCACACTCACTGCAATGCCCATTCTCATTGCCGGCAACTATGCCAATGTTGAAGGCGTCAAGGGTCTTTACATCGCTCTGGGCTCGTTTGGTCAACTGCTGCCCTACGGACAGTATCTGCTCATGGCCATCGTGTTCTTCTTTGCATTCAGCACGATGTTCTCTTATTCATACTACGGCCTCAAGTGCACCAACTTCCTGTTTGGTGCAAAGCATGCCTTCAAGTACAACTACTTCTATCTGGCAACCATCCTCATTGCAGCGGTTATTCCACTGGATGCATTGGTAAGCTTCATGGACCTGGCGTTTGCATGTATGGCACTGTGTACGATGATCATGCTCATCACCTTGAGCCCGCGTGTCAAGGTTAAGATGAAAGAGTATTTTGAAAATACCAAATAACGGCTTACATACCCTTCAGGTATAACAAACCTGCCCTTATGTTCAATGCATAAGGGCAGGTTTTGATTTTTTCTCAATACTCTAATATATCTTATATTAGATAGTTACTCAAGATTAAGATAGCAAGTGCATGCGGAATGCATTACCTATAAGTTGTGCGACATTAGCCGATAAGGTTTTTCGCAGCAATTGTTTACGATGATATTCCACCGTATTGGGTGAAATAAAAAGTTTCTCAGATATTTCCTTACTACTAAAACCGTATGACAACAATTCCAGCACCTCAAGTTCTCTTGTCGTGAGTTCGATTTTGGGGTTGCTCATTATAATAGTTTATTTATTAATTTATTCGTATGCAAATGTAACT
>JAGHTV010000064.1 GCA_018065165.1 Candidatus Sodaliphilus fimicaballi
GTTTCCGATCGTATTAATGCGTTGGCACCTAGTGCAACTCTCGCAATGTCGCAAAAAAGCAATGAGCTCAAGGCTCAGGGCGTTGATGTAATTAACTTGAGTGTGGGTGAACCCGATTTTACTACACCCGACCACATTAAGGAAGCAGCCAAGAAGGCTGTCGACGAGAACTTCTCGTTCTACACTCCTGTTCCTGGTTACCTTTCACTGCGTAAGGCAGTTAGCGACAAGCTTAAAAATGAGAACAATCTCGATTATGCTCCCGAGCAAATCGTTGTGGGCAATGGTGCAAAGCACGCTTTGTGCAACGCTATTATGGCACTCGTCAATCCTGGTGATGAGGTTGTAATTCCCACTCCTGCATGGGTTAGCTATATGCAGATGGTAATTCTTGCTGGTGGCGAGAATGTATTGGTTCCCACTACATTGCACACTAACTTCAAGGTGTCGCCCGAGCAACTCGAGGCTGCTATTACCCCGAAGACTCGCCTCATTATCCTGTGCTCTCCCTCTAACCCCACAGGTAGCATTTACAACTACGAAGAACTCAAGGCTCTTGCTGCTGTCATCGAGCGTCACGAGAACGTGATGGTTATTGCCGACGAGATATATGAGCACATCAACTACGTGGGTGCTCACCAGTCTCTGGCACAGTTTGAGTCAATCAAGGACCGCATCGTCATCATTAACGGTGTTTCTAAGGCTTATGCAATGACAGGCTGGCGCATTGGTTACATTGCTGCTCCCACATGGGTTGCTAAGGCTGTAACAAAGCTTCAGGGCCAGTTTACAAGTGGAGCTTCGTCAATTGCCCAAAAGGCTGCCGAGGCTGCCTACAATGGCTCACAAGAGTGCGTTGAGGTTATGCGCAAGGCGTTCATGCGTCGTCGCGACCTCATCGTGGGCCTTATGAAGGAGATTCCGGGCATTCAAATCAATGTTCCTGACGGTGCATTCTATCTCTTCCCCGAGGTTTCTTCTTTCTTTGGCAAGCGTTATGGCGACACTGTAATCAACGATGCCAATGACTTGGCCATGTTCCTCTTGCTCGAGGGTCATGTTGCTACTGTTTCGGGCGATGCTTTCTGCTGTCCTGGTTACCTGCGCTTGAGCTATGCAACAAGCGACGAGAACCTCGTCGAGGCTGCACGCCGCATCAAGGAAACCCTTGCCAAGCTGCAATGATAATGTCGTAACAGCAAAAAAACGCGAATTTATTTTGCTGAAGTAAAAGAAATTTATAATTTTGCAACCACAAAGAATAATAATTTGATATGTCAATAGTTTTAGCGCGTCATCATCACCATCATCATCACCATCATCACTGCTTGTGATGGGGGAGGCTGATTATGTGTGCGCTTACTTGATATACACATTTGTGTGTTGTAACACTTACGACCGGCTTCCTGCTCATTGCTAGGGAGCCGATTGTTTTTATAAACTTTCTTGAATATATAACCTAATAAAATTGAAATAGATATGTTACGCATTGCAGTTCAATCTAAAGGTCGTCTCTATGACGAGACAATGGAGTTGCTGGCAGCAGCTGGCATTAAGTTAGTTGCGGTAAAACGCACGCTTCTTGTTCCTTCTCGCAATTTCCCTGTAGAATTGCTCTTCTTGCGCGATGACGATATACCTGCATCTGTTGCTACTGGCACTGCCGACGTTGGTATCGTTGGCCTTAATGAGGTGCTCGAGAAGAAACAGTATGTCAACATCTTGCGTCCGCTGGGATTTAGCAAGTGTCATCTTTCTCTCGCAATACCCAAGGAGGTTGAGTATAAGGGTCTTGAGTGGTTCAATGGCAAGAAGATTGCGACCTCTTACCCCAATGTTCTCAACGAGTTTCTTGACAAGAATAGCATCGATGCCGATATCCACGAGATTAGCGGCTCGGTTGAGGTCGCTCCTGGCATAGGGTTGAGCGATGCTATCTTTGACATCGTTTCAAGTGGCAGTACGCTGGTGAGCAACAACCTTAAGGAAGTTGAGACTGTAATCGATAGCGAGGCTGTGCTCATCGGTAACAATATGTACATGAGCGATGAGAAGCGCGAGATTCTCGACGAACTCATGTTCCGCATCGAGGCCGTTAAGACTGCCGAGAAGAAGAAGTATCTCCTTATGAATGTGCCTCGTGAGCGTGTTGATCAAGTGATAGAGATTCTGCCAGGCATCAAGAGCCCTACAATCCTGCCACTGGCCGACGAGCGTTGGTGCTCGGTTCACGCAGTACTCGAGGAGAAGCAACTGTGGGGCGTGATTAACAAACTCAAGGGTGTGGGTGCCGAGGGTATCTTGGTACTGGATATAGAGAAAATGGTTGATTGACGATGGATGTTGTAAGATTTCCTAATCGCAACGAGTGGCCTGCACTCATGCAACGCGCCGCTGTGGTTGACGATGGCGCGAAGGCTGTTGTCGCTGGCATAATTGCCCAAGTCAGACAACAAGGCGACGAGGCTTTGCGTGACTTTGCACGCCGTTTCGACCATGTCGAGTTGGCACAGTTGGCTGTCTCGCCACAGGAGTTTGATGAAGCCGCCCTTTTGGTAAGCGACGAGCTCAAGTCGTCTATTGCCATGGCAAAGCAAAATATAGAAAAATTCCATGCCGCACAGCGTATGGAAGATATCACAGTGGAAACCGTACCTGGGGTGACTTGTACGCAGCGTGCAGTTGCCATTCCTAGTGTAGGATTGTACATCCCTGGCGGTAACTCTCCGCTATTCTCTACAGTGCTCATGCTTGCCGTGCCTGCCAAGCTTGCCGGATGTGGCAAGGTGGTAATGTGTACGCCTGCGGGTAAGGACGGTAAGGTTCATCCTGCCATCCTTTATGCGGCACAGCTATGCGGCGTCGATGCTGTATATAAGATTGGTGGGGCACAAGCCGTTGCTGCTATGGCCTATGGCACCGAGACAGTGCCACGCGTCTATAAGATATTCGGTCCTGGCAACCGTTGGGTTATGGAGGCCAAGATGCAGGTAAATACAGCCGGCGTGGCCATCGACATGCCTGCAGGTCCTAGTGAGGTTATGATTGTGGCCGACGGTAGCGCTTGTGCTACTCATGTAGCTAGCGATTTTCTTTCGCAAGCCGAACATGGTCCTGACAGTCAAAGTATTTTGCTCACAACCAGCAGCGAACTTGCTGAACAATTGCCCGTAGTCACCGAGCAGTTGCTCTCTATGCTGCCTCGTCGCGAGATGATGGAACGCTCCTTGAGTCACAGTCACATTGTATTGTTACACGACGATGACGAGATGATGGAGTTTGCCAACGCCTATGCCCCTGAGCATCTCATTATCAATCATAGCGAGTGCAACAAGCTTGCGGCGATGGTTGTCAATGCGGGGTCGGTATTCCTCGGCCCGTATTCTCCCGAGAGTGCTGGCGACTATGCCAGTGGCACCAATCACACGCTGCCCACCAGTGGCTATGCTACTGCCTATAGTGGCGTGAACCTCGATAGCTTTATCAAGAAAATAACATTCCAGCGTCTCACGCAAGAGGGCATTCAGACGATTGGTCCAGTAGTAATGGCTATGGCCGAAGCAGAGGACTTGATGGCTCATCGCCTAGCTGTAGCAGTGAGAGTTGGCAAAGAATGACAAATATGGAATTAGAGAAATTAGTTAGGCCTAATATCCTTGCACTCGAGCCCTACAGCTGCGCTCGCAACGAGTTTAGCGGCGTGGCAAGTGTGTGGCTCGACGCTAATGAGAGCCCTTTCAATGCTCCCTACAATCGTTACCCCGATCCCTTGCAACTTGAGGTAAAGGAGCGCTTGTCGCACCTCAAGGGAGTGCCAGCGGAGTCTATATTCTTGGGTAATGGCAGTGACGAGTGCATCGACCTCATGTACCGCATATTTTGCCGCCCTGGCATTGATAATGTAGTGGCTATGTCGCCCAGCTATGGTATGTATGAGGTGTGTGCTAGTGTTAACGATGTTGAGTATCGCAAGGTTTCTCTCAACGATGACTTTAGCATCAACTTCGACGCGATGCTTGCTGCTGCCGACGAATGCACTAAAGTTATGTGGATTTGCTCTCCCAACAACCCTACTGGAACTGCGGCTAGTATTGACGATTTGCTCGATTTTAGCAAACGTGTCAATTGCATTCTCGTTATTGATGAAGCTTACATCGACTTCTCGTCTAAGGGCTCTATGCTGGCGGTGTTGCCTCAAATGCCCAATGTAGTGGTTATGCAAACCTTGTCAAAGGCGTGGGGTAGTGCAGGTGTGCGCATGGGAATGGCATTTGCCTGCCCGGCTATCGTCTCACTCATGAACAATGTCAAGTATCCCTACAATGTAAATATACTCACTCAACGCTATGCTCTAGAACAGTTGGGCAAGAGCGACGAGATTAAGGCTCATGTGGCTACACTGCTTGAGCAGCGCGAACTGTTGAAGCAGCAGCTTGCAGCTCTGCCTTGCGTCAAGAAGATTCATCCCACCGATGCCAACTTTGTGCTCGTTGAGACGGTCGATGCCGACGGCATTTACAATTACCTGCTCGATAAGGGTGTTGTTGTGCGCAATCGCAACCGTGTTGAGATGTGCTTGGGATGCTTGCGCATTACTGTGGGCTTGCCCGAGGAAAACCTTACACTCATTAATTGCTTGAAGAACTATGGAAAATAAATCATTAAAGCGAGCGTTGTTTATCGATCGCGATGGTACTCTAGTCGTTGAACCTCCCATCGATTACCAACTCGATTCGTTTGAGAAGCTTGAGTTCCTGCCAGGCGTGATGACTAACCTCGGTTTCATAACTCGCACTCTCGACTATGAGCTGGTTCTGGTAACCAATCAAGACGGACTGGGAACCGACTCTTTTCCCACCGAGACTTTCGTTGGGCCTCACAACCTCATGATGAAGACGCTCGAGGGCGAGGGCATCAAGTTTGACGATGTGATTATTGATGTTACATTCGAGCATGAGCACAAGCCCACTCGCAAGCCTGGTACTGCATTGCTTGGCAAGTATCTTGACGGCAGCTATGACTTGGCGGGCAGTTTTGTGATAGGCGACCGCTTGACCGATATGATGCTGGCTCGCAACTTGGGAGCCCAGGGCATCCTGATTGCCCCTGATAAAGACGCTGCCATGCAACAGATAGTCGAAGCTGAACTTTCAGGTAGCGTTGCTCTTATTGTCAATAATTGGCAACAAATAGCCGAATTCCTGCGCTGTGGTTCTCGCACTGCGACGGTAGTGCGTAATACAGCCGAAACCAGTATAGAGGTTAGTCTCGATCTTGATGGTTCGGGTAAGTGCAACATCAATACGGGCTTGGGCTTCTTTGATCACATGCTGGAGCAGATAGGACGCCACTCGGGTATGGATCTCACGGTGCAAGTCAAGGGCGATCTCAATGTCGACGAGCACCACACCATCGAGGATACTGCCATTGTCCTGGGCGAGGCTCTTGCCAAGGCACTTGGCGACAAGCGAGGCATTGACCGTTACGGCTTCATGCTTCCCATGGACGACTGCCAGTGTACTGTTGCACTTGACTTGGGTGGACGCAGTTGGCTCGTTTGGGATGCCGAGTTCAAGCGTGAGAAGATAGGGGAGATGCCCACCGAGATGTTTATGCACTTCTTCAAGAGTCTGAGCGACGGTGCACGCATGAACCTTTACATCAGTGCTCGCGGTACCAACGAGCATCACAAGATAGAAGGTATCTTCAAGGCATTGGCTCGCTCGCTCAAGCAGGCCATTCGTCGCGACGCTTTCCGTTACGAGTTGCCATCGACTAAAGGTGTCATTTAACCTATGTAAAAACCTTACCGTAACTATTCGCCAATATTCCTTTTAGCATGATCCCCGCGCGGATTTCACTGATTTCATGGATAAATCATATGATTATTTAATTAAAAATCTGCGAGATCTGCGAGAGATAATCCCCAGTGGTGTATAGTTACAACCTTACCTATAAACAAAATTGTAGAGATGAAAAAACTTAAAATATGGATTGAGTGTGCTCGCTTGCGCACATTGCCAGTGTCACTCTCGGGCGTAATCATAGCCATAGGCATCGCCCTGTGGCAAGGCACTTTCCGTTTGGTTCCTGCCGTCTTGTGTGTACTCTTTGCCTTACTGGCACAAATCGTGTCAAATATGGCCAACGAGTACTACGATTTTCTCAAGGGCACCGACAAACCAGGTCGAGTGGGGCCTCGCCGTGGCGTGACCGAGGGCGATATCACACCCAATAAATTGCGTAATGTCACCTTCGCGCTGCTGGTGCTCGATTGCATCGTGGGCTTGTGCCTGTTGCCTTATGGAGGCTTGTGGATGCTCCCCGTGGGCATCGTTATCGCAATATTTGCCTTGGCTTACAGTGCAGGACCTTACCCGCTCAGCTATCACGGCCTAGGCGAGGTCGCAGTGTTTATTTTCTTTGGCATCGTACCTGTCGTGTTCACTTATTTTGTTCAGTCTCATACGGTAAGGCCAGCCATTGAATTCAATCCACTTGTATTCCTGGCTTCAATGTCTATTGGTTTCATGGCAGTAAATGTATTGCTTATCAACAACTATCGCGATGTCGACGACGACCGTGACGCCAACAAGCGCACCTCGGTTGTCATCTTTGGCCGCAAGCCAGCTGCCGCTGCCTACCTCATCAACGGCTATGTAGCCATGGGCCTGTTGTCACCACTATGGGTGGGTGTAGTGTTGAATTCGGTATTTATGCCCCTCATTTCGAGTGGCGAAACCTCATCGGCCTCACTGCCGCTATGGATACTTGCTGCTCCTGTCGTGTATCTGGTAATGCACACAGCCACATGGTACAAGCTCATCCATCGCGATGGCGTAGCGCTCAATCCACTGCTTGGAGGCACAGCCCGCAACATGTTGTTCTTCACCATCATCATGTTTGCCGCCTTCTATGTAGGCCAACTATGAAAAAAAGATTAATCCATAGCACGAAAACATTATGCCAGCATCATTCAGATGTTGGCATTTTTTTGCATACTTATGTTGTGTATTTGATATTCTATTCGTAACTTTGGGACATATTATATGCGCGCGCGTCTGTTATACATATTGATTGTGTTAATAGCTTCAATCTCTTGCAGTTGCAATAATGGCAGCAAGGGGGTGGAGGATGCGGTGCCGTCGGTGTACTACTGGCGCACGGTGTTCTCTCTTGACTCGGTGGAGAGCGATTTCCTCAAGAAGTATGATGTGGGGCGCATGTATGTGCGTTACTTTGATGTTGTGGTGCGCGATGGCAAGGTTATGCCCAACGCGACCATCAAGTTCGCCCAGCCCATGCCTGCTGGCATTGAGGTTGTTCCCACGGTGTTCATTATGGAAAATTGCCTCTCTAAGGGCATGGATGGCATTGCCGTGCAACTCGTGAACCGCATCTTGCAGATGAATGAGACTCACGACATTGCTGGCGTCAAGGAGATACAGATCGATTGCGACTGGACCATACGCTCGCAGGAGAAGTATTATGCTTTCCTCAACGAGGTGCGTGCAGCTCTCAAGGAGCATGGCATGCGACTCTCGGCTACCATACGCCTGCACCAGTTATCGCTCACTCCGCCACCCGTCGACTATGGCGTGCTCATGATGTACAACACTGGGGCC
>JAGHTV010000034.1 GCA_018065165.1 Candidatus Sodaliphilus fimicaballi
GCTAATTGCGGCACTGTGCTGACTGCGCGCCGACTATTCTTGCACTATGACATAGCCTCCTTTATATTTTTAGCAATGTACCAGTGACGCTATGCGAGTGCGAGAATCAGGATTTGAGCCGAGATTACACGCAAGAACATCGTCAAGGGGTATACGGTTGAGTAAGCTACCGCGGGAGCGTCGTTGCCGGCTGTCTTGTTGGCATAGGCCAATGCGGGGGGATCGGTTGTTGAACCCGCTACAAGGCCCATGAGGGTGCAGTAGTTGAGTTTGAACTTGCCACGAGCAATGAGGGTGACAATGAACAGTGGAATGAATGTGATGGCAAAGCCATAGAGTACCCACTTGGCACCAGTGGCATTGAATACCGTAGCAGCAAAGTTGCCACCAGCGGCAACACCTACCGACGCTAGGAAGAGGCATATACCCAACTCACGCAGCAACAAGTTGGCACTACTGCTGGTGTAAGTAACGAGCTTAAACTTGTAGCCATAACGACCCAGCAAGATGGCAACGATGAGAGGACCGCCAGCGAGACCGAGCTTCATGGGAACCGACATACCGGGGAACATGATGGGAATAGAACCCACGAGGATACCAAGCACGATGCCCAGGAACATGGTGAACATGTTGGGCTCGTTGAGACGACGCATTGAGTTACCCATCTTGGCAGCAAGGCGATTGATGTCCTCAAGCTTACCTACAACAGTAACGCGGTCACCCACCTGGAGCGAAAGGTTGGGACTAGCGAGCAAGTCGACACCGGCACGATTGACGCGTGTGGCATTGAGGTGATAACCCATGCGCAAACGCAACTGACCAAGTTTCTTGCCCGAGAATTCGCTCTTAGTAACCAGGATGCGACGCGATACCATGGGAGCCTCATCGGTCTGCCAGTCCATCTCTTCCTTGGGACCAACGAAGGCATCAAATACCTCCTCGTCTTGAATAGAAGTAACCACGAGCAGCAAGTCGTCCTTGTCGATAGTAGTTTGGTCCTTGGGCAAAATGATCTCGCCTGTGGCACGCTTGATGCGTGAGATGACGAAGTTGCGGTCGATGATGCTATGCAGGCGTTCGATGGTGCTACCATAGATGAACTTGTTGCTCACACGGTAAGTGACGATGTGAGGAGCAAGCTGACTCTGCTTGGCATCGTCCTCGACCGACTTAGAGTCTTGCTCGGCATTGATCTTGAAGATGGCCTTAACCACAATCATTGACAAGATGATACCTACAACACCAAGAGGATAAGCAGCAGCATAACCCATTGACATTGACTGGTTGAGTGTGGCAGCATCGGCATTGCCAGTCTCGATAAGAGTTTGCTGGGCAGCACCAAGGCCAGGAGTATTAGTAATAGCACCCGAGAGGATACCCACCATGTCGGTTATCCGAACATCGCCTGCAATGAAATAGATTGCCAATGCAACGATGATGTTGAGGGCAACGATGCATATTGCAAGCCCATTGAGGACAAGTCCGCCTTCCTTAAACGAAGAAAAGAAACCTGGACCCACCTGAATACCAATTGAGAAAATGAAAAGAATCAGGCCAAACTCCTGAATGAACTTGAGAGTATTGGCGTCGACTCCCAGACCAAAGTGGCCCATAATGATGCCCACAAAGAGCACAAATGTTGCACCTAGCGAGATGCCCTTGAACTTGATTTTTCCGAGGATAACACCTAGTGCAATAACCACCGAGTAAATGAAGATGGCATGCGCCACGCTGTTACCTGTAATTAAATCTACTAACCAATTCATAAATGCGATTGTATTTATTTTTCAATAAGTTTGATAATGTCCATAGG
>JAGHTV010000546.1 GCA_018065165.1 Candidatus Sodaliphilus fimicaballi
GTTCTCGTCGATAAACGGGTCGAGCATCCAGAACTGGATGTACTCAATGTTGGACTGCTCAAAGTTGGTATTATCAAGTATACGCATGATACCACCCCAACGCTTCTCGGGATTGAGCAGGTTGCCCTCGGGGTCGATATTGGTTGCATCGAGGTTGTAAGGACCACGCTCCTTGGGATAGAACGAGAGGTTGAGGGTCTGTACTGTTGATGACTCACCATAGTTAAGCTCGCGTCCGGGGAACACCTCGCTGTAACTTACCTCACGCACATAGGGGTTAGACAACTGTTCAAGGTCGTTCTTGATGTAACCTGGAACATAAGATGAGTTGCGTTGAGTAAACAGGCGGTCGATGTAATACCAAGACAAGAGCGAACGGTTCTTGCCATACTCTACATTGTTGGACAACGCAGCCTCGGGGAAGAGGGCGTTAGCGTTGTTATCGTAAGGCGTAGAAGCCAGGAACCAAGCGTAAGGCGAACGCAGGTCGATACCCGACTGTGTAGACTCAAAGTCGTCGATGTAGCTACTACCAGCATTAGAACCTGTCTTGGCCTGGTGAGGCAAGAGTTGAGCAAATTCACCCTTGAACGAGATTGAAGATGGTGCAGTTGCATTGACAGTAGGAATCTTGTTGAGCAGGTTGGTGAGCCACATGAACTTAGTGTTGTAGTTCATATTGACACCCCAAATGGTATTGTTGACGATTTCTTTGCCAATAGAGACCTTCTCGGTGAGAGCCTTCTCGCCATAGTGCATAACGGTACCACCTATATGGAAGTTCTTGTTGAACGCATAGTCGAGGTCAAGTCCCATAAGGGTCTTACGCTGCATGCTGAATGTAGACTGGTTCTCGAGAGAAACGCTGATGTTGGTACCAGCGTCGATGATACTCTGGTTGGTGATGGTCACCGTACCCATATTGTAGTCGACGGTGTAGTCGCTATTCTCGGTGAGCGTGACGCCACCTGCTGTAACCACTACCGATCCACGCGGCACATTCATCGCGTTGAGCTTGATGGTATTGCCTGATGATGACTGATATTCACCCTCGAGGACAAACTTGTTCTTGTCCTGAATTTGCTGGGCAGCAGTGAGCGTGGTATCGTAGAGCTCATCGTAACAATAAATATTGGCCAGAGCCTCGTTGTCAAATTGTTTACGCAAGTGGTCACCAAATGGTTCAACAACGGGGAAGATAATCTTGCCATTTGAGCTGCTCACGGTGTATCCCTCGATATAGTCAAAACGGCCGTCGATGTGGAACTCGTCGTTGGCATCCAAGCGGTCGAGGTTCATAACCTGCAACAGGGGTTTGCCATTGATCTTGCCAGCAGGGATATAGGGCAACTCGGTACCTGTAGTGTCGCTAAGGTACTTGATGTTGAGTTTGAAGTTCTTCTTTTGAACCTGATAAGCACCCAACGAGTAAACATTCTTCATCATAAGGTCCCACATGGGCTTGGTAGTAGCGGTTGTGGTACCCTTGAGCATCTTGACATAGAGAGACTTGTCGGTCTCGGTAATATCGCCCGAGAACTCACCCACCTGGTAAGTGTTGCCGTGGTAAGTGTATTGGTAAGCAACCGCGAGCACCTCGTCGCTGTTGAGGGCCGTCTTCAGTTGCAGGTAACCCAGCGTTGCGTTGAGAGAATATTCAGAAGAAGAAAGCAAGCGAGCACTCTCAATCTTCTCATAGTCGCTACCGCCCTCGATGCCATAAGCCTTGAGGGGCTCAAGTGCTGTAGCAGCCTGACTGATGTAACGAGCATCGGGATACTGGGTCTTGATTTCGTCGAGCAGGTTGTTAGAGTTGTTGGTAGGGTTATTGAAACTCAGGTCGCCAATCCAGTGATTATTAGCCAGACGGCGGTTCTCACCCACGTCTTCAAATGCCATAAGGTTGCGGGCCTCGCTGAAGTTCGCTTGTTGGTTATCCAAACCTCATTGCGAGTGATGTGTATACCTGACTATACGAGAGGCAACTTAGAGCACCAAGTGTCGTAGTTGTCGCGGAAGAAGTGTGAGAGGAAGAAGTTGCGGTTCTGGTCATACTTGTCGCCAGTGATGTAGAAGTTGGTAGTTTGAGCGCCACCCTTAGTGTTAACAGTTTGTGACTCACTATTTTGTTGAGAAACAAGAGCTGTAGCAGTAAGTTTGCCAAACTGCAACTTGGTCTTGATACCGAACAGAGCCGAACTACCACGAATGAGCGATGATCCTGTAGTCATGCTCACATTACCAGCCTCAATGTTCTTGATTATCTCATCCTCCTTGCCATCGTAAGCGAGCTTGAGGTTCTTGTTGTCAAAGTCAAAGGTAGCATCGGTGTTGTAAGTCATATTGAACTTCATCTTATCACCTACCGATGCTGCGATAGTTGCCTGAATCTTCTGGTCAAAGTCGAAATAGGTCTTGCGACGAGACTGCACGCTGAGCGCAGGGTTGTCGGTCTTGTTGCTCTTGACACCCATATTAACGATAACCGAACCTTGAGTCTTAAGTTGCACACCACCAGGGCCAAAGATTGACTCGAGAGGACCAAGACCAAACTGCATGTCAAGGAAGTTGAAAGGATTCTTGGCCTTTTCCTCGGCACTCTCGGCATTCTTCTGGCGGTAATAGTCCTGCATAGACTGACGCAGAGCTATGTTGTTATACTCGTCGGCACTGAGGATGAACGGTGTAACGATGTCGTTGTCGCCCAGTTTTGTGTGAATGATGTAGCAACCTGTAGTGGGATCATACTCGGCCTCGGTTACAATGTTTGAAGGGTTCTTGAGGTCGAGTGAGTACTCGCTGTTGCCACTGATATCGTCATAATTGCCCGGTACTGTAGGTTGAACGGTAAAAGGCAATGACAAAGTATCACGCACAGAACGTGTCTTCTTCTCGGGTTGAGCAGGCTGCTGTACGGGAGGAGGTGGTGGAGGG
>JAGHTV010000528.1 GCA_018065165.1 Candidatus Sodaliphilus fimicaballi
CACTTCTCCTGCTCGCCACATGGGTAGCCAGCATATGCCCAATCGTGCCACAGGATGGCAGTCACTGGGGTGGGGGAGAAAAGGTAAAAAAAATGTGGTGATTTCCGCTTTGCACGCTCTGCAGGAGTGAGTACAGCAATAACTCACACAGTAGCATGCCGGGCTGCGGAGTGCCCGTGCTAAATGGGTAATATGTTATCTATCAGTATCTAAGCGGGTTTAAACAAAACCTCCTTTCAGTTTTAGCGTTGCAAAGTTAAGCAAATTCCTTTAATCTACAATGCTTTTTGCCATATTTTTTACAACATAACGCCTTTGTCAATGACTATAATATAATAATTGAAACTACGGATTATCTGATTATACTGATTTTATTTTTCTTGAATAATCAGCCCAACAAGTGAAATCTTTTCTTGTTTATTATCCAGAAAATCAGAAAATCCGTAGTATTAATAAGTGTTGATCGTCTTTACTTGCGCACTGCCCTGACGCTTCGCCCGTAGTAACGGTAGTAGTCGTTCTTCATTTCCGCTTTGCCCGACCAGAAGCTCAGGATGAAAGCGTAGTCGCTGTAACTAGGGTCGAGAGAACTTGACCCGTAATCGCCGCCGAAACTCTCGCCGCTGAGCTTCTTGTCATCGCGGTGGCCAGCGGCAGGAAAGAAAATAGTGTTGCCGTTGCTATTGCTCTTCACTTCATAACCGTTAACGCCCGAACCGTTGTAGTTTTCCTTCCATGTCCATGAGCAGTATGCGCTATTTAATAAGTCTTCCATCTCCTGCATGGTGGGCATGCGCCAACCGCTTCCCCAGTTGGCTGTCGCAGCGTCGTCCTTGGCTTCAAGGACTATCTTGTTATCTACTGGGCCTAAACGTGAAGTTGTGCAGTATTTGTTTATGCTATTATAACTGCCATTACACAAATCATAATTCGACCAGGCGAAAATGTGGCTCTCGCCCTTGGCGTATCCTTTAGTCTCGCCCCATGCGAAATATAGGCCATTCTCCTCGGGTTTCTCTGCACCCACGTTGCAGGTAGCCCACAGCACGCCGCCAGGGAGACCGAGGTCGACATACTCATGCGTATCTTCGGGCTCTACATAAAGCCCCAGGATGATGTCGATGATTGTGTTCATGTCGGCCACATCCACTACTCCGTCGCCGTTAAGGTCGGCGGCAGCCTTCTTGCTTTGTAAGCCCAGGATGATGTCGATAACTGAATTTACATCGGCAATGTCAACCTCGCCGTCACCGTTCACGTCACCCTTCTTTGCAGGTTTGTTTTCAAAGAACGGAGCCCACGTCTCGCACTGGCGGTAGATGGCCTCGGTACCTGCGGGAACTATGAGCTTGCAATTCTTGTAGTCAACGCCCTTAAATATATCCTTGCCATAAGAAACACTACGAGGATCAGCTATTTTGCTTTCAATCGTTCTCCACTGGTATCGGCCTCTCTCTTTGCTGAATGCCTCGTCGCCTATGCTGGTGACATTGGCAGGGATGGTAATCGTGGTAGCCTTTACGTTGGCCAACGCGCGTTTACCTATTTTGTTCAGATTTGTGGCATTCTCAAGCGAGATATTGCTATAGTTCTCGCAGCCGTAGAGCAGAGAGTCGCCCAGCTCAGTAATCTTGTAAGAGGGAGCCTTCTCGGGAGCAATTGCCATTGAATAATTGGTGCACATGTCGCCCACTTCAAAGGTCGCCAGCGATGCAGTTGCTGTGTTCTTGGTGCGCACGAGTTTTACAGTAGCAGCATTATTATTGGTAATCGTGTAGGCATAAGGAGTGTCGAAGAAGCCTGTCATGTCGTCGCTTGTGCACTCAGCAAAGTCGAATGCTCCGGGCAGGATTTCCTTCTCATCGGCACCATCAAGTGCGCGGTAGGCATCAACTTCGCCCACAGGAACATAAACTTTACATCCGGCAGAAAAATTTTTTAGGGAACTTACTACAGCGGCAGCACAGTTTAAATACAACTCTTCAAGTTCGGGATAAGTATAACTAAAGCGACCAGTGATAAAAACTGAACTGGGGAGTAAAAGGCGTTTAATCTTTGTGTTGCTAAACGCACCGGGGTAAAAATCACCTATACCGTATGGTAGCACTACATCACCCTCAAGTCCTGAACGACTAAAAGCGCTGCTTCTAATGAATTTAATCCTGGGGCCAAACTTCACTGTCTTGAGTTGTTTACAATCCAAAAATGCTTCATCTCCAATATAAGACACATTCTCGAAATCGAAAGATGAGATTTTTGATGAATAAAATGCATTCATGTAGATACTATCAATCAAGGCACAGCCTCTCATTGAGAAGTCATACTGTGACTGTCCGGCATATTGCTGTATTTTTGTCAAGGCATATCTCTTACCTGTAATTTCAAAATAGTTAGGAACGGTAATGTCATCTCTCTTGTCTCTTGAGTTGACACCCGTCACCAGCATGCAACGGCCATCGTAGGTCACGCCATCAACGGCTGTAAATGGCTCAGTGCTGTGAACGGTAACGTTAAAGCAAGCATTTGCTCCGTTCTCGTCCTTTGCCTGGATATAGTCATAGGCAGTGAGACCTCTATAGTTATAATTAGGAAAGAAGTCCCAGTTGCTGTACGTGGTATAGTTATCCATTCCGCCAAAAGGAATATACAGGTTGGGGATGTTTGCGCCGGCAAACATCACGTCTTTCTCGATGCGAGGCACATTTTTCATGTTTGACCACAACTCTATGAGTTTAGAGCAGCCATAGTACATGTCGGTGGGAATCGTCTTGACCGAGCTGGGAACTACCACAACCTGCACCTCACTGTTCTCAAAGGGGCGAGAACCCACAGTGGTCACGCCATAAGGCAGCTCGATGCGAGGATACTTGTAGCAGTTGTAAGCTCTTGCATAGATTGTCTTGAGCGTAATGGGGTAAGTGGGCTTCTCGGCCTTGGCAGCGGGCATACGCATGAGTATGGTCTGCTTCTTGTTGTAGAGCGCGCCGTCGTATGACGAGTAGGTGGGATTAGCCTCAACTACCTCGAAACTCTCCAGTGCAGTACAGCCATCAAATGCTGCGGTGCTGATTCCGGTGAGTGTATCGGGTATTTTTACCGATGCAAGACTGGTACAGTTGGCAAATGCGTTAGCGTCAATTGTAGTGATGACCGAGCCCAAGCTCACCTTGGCGAGGTTAGAACATCCATAGAATGCAGCCATGCCTATTTTAGCAACGGGACCCTTGATAGTTACACTTGTGATATTAGTGTTGCCCGAGAATGCATTGGGTGCAATCTCGGTAATGATATAGTTAAAACCATCTTTCTTGACAACCTGCGCAATCACCGCATTGGCCTGGTCGGCGCTGGTCGCAGTTGAGCTAAATCCAATAACCGATGCGGATCCAGAACCACCGGGAGATATATTGATGGCATCTTTAATGATTTGGTACTTGTAATTACCATCAACAATTACATCGCCCGCGGCAGCCCATGCATGCAC
>JAGHTV010000484.1 GCA_018065165.1 Candidatus Sodaliphilus fimicaballi
AAGCAGCATGCCATTACCATCCAGAAGAAGTTCACATAACCGATTGCCTCTTGGATATAACCTGCTACGAAGCCGGGGAGCATCATACTCAGTGCCATGAAGGCTGTACAGATTGCGTAGTGTGATGTCTTGAACTCGCCCTCGCTGAAGTACATCATATAGAGCATGTAAGCAGTGAAACCGAAGCCGTAACCAAACTGCTCGATACACAGTGCAACAGTGATTACTACGAGGTTAGTGGGTTGGAACATTGCGAGATATACGAAGGTGAGGCAAGGCAGTGTCATGAAACCTGCCATTACCCACAGCGACTTCTTGAGACCTACCTTTGAAGAGTAGATACCACCAAGGATACCACCGAGCAACAGTGCCAATACACCAAATACACCATAAACTGTACCTACAACCTCGGTGGGCAGGTTAAGGCCGTTGGGATCAACGAGGAAGGGTTGGCAAAGCTTGATAAGGAAGCCCTCGGGCAGACGGTAAAGCAGCATGAATGCGATAGCCAGGAGCACGCCGGGTTTCTGAACGAATGTCTTGAATGAGTTAGCGAGCTCAACGAGGTTAGCCTTAGCCGAGCCAGCAGCATCAGCATCGATACGGGGCTTATCGTCGGCGCTATGAGGCAGTGTAAATGTGTGATACAGAGTGATGAGGCAGAAGATTGCAGCAGCCACGCCCAGAGTCACTTGCCATGGCCAGGGAATGTCGCCTGTATTGCTCTCTACAACACCTGCAATGAACACGAGGACACCCTGGCCAAATACCGATGCTACACGGTAGAAGACGCTACGGATGCCAATGAATGCAGCCTGGCTACTGGGACTGTGAGCCAGCATGTAGTAACCATCGGCAGCGATATCGTGGGTAGCCGATGCAAATGCAGCAACGATGAAGAGCACCAGTGTGAACCAGAAGATGCTGATTGATGTCTCCTGACCTGCTACAACCTCGGGCTTGGGCAGAGTGATTGTGAGGGCAATCATCATGGCAGTCATGAGGATTTGCATTGCTACAATCCACCAGCGCTTAGTCTTTACCACGTCAACGACGGGGCTCCAGATACCCTTGAGGAACCAGGGGAAATAGAGCAGTGTTGTGAAGAATGACATGTCACCATTGGGTACACCCATCTTGGTGAACATCATTACTGAGATGTTGTTTACTACAAAGTAAGGTACGCCCTCGGCGAAGTACAATGTTGGTACCCACCACCAGGGACTTTTTTGTTTAGTTGCATCCATAATATTTTAGTTTTTAATTTGTTTCGTTTTTATATTTCCTCGACCTTAAAAGGTCGAGCACACAGCCACTTGCGTTAGCGTAATTTACCACAGATTTACCAGATTGATATTTTCTTTTGGGAATTTAAACTAGATTAAACAGATTGTTAGCCACAACAATTCTAAAGCGCATTCAATCTGATAAATCTGAAAAATAATTCCCTTTTCAGTTTAATCTGTGGTTGAAAAAAGTTTGCGTTAGCGTTTACGTTTACGTTAGCGCAAAAGGCGAGCGTCAATACTGCTTGTCGATGTCGGCGCCTATGAAGTAGTGCAGCAGGATTTGCTTGTAGTCATACCCCTTGGCACCCATCACGGCAGCACCTATCTGGCACAAGCCCACGCCATGGCCCCAGCCAGCACCACGTAGCACGAACTTGGCAGGATAGCCAGCCTCGTCAACATTGTGCTTCTCGACAACGAATGCCGAGCTGTACAGTGCGCTCTCGCTCAGGGCGTAACGTATGGTAAGTTCCTTGCCTATGGTGCGAGTCATCTTCTCGCCCACCACCTTGAGTTTATAGAGGCGGCCGCTAGTTCCGCGAGCCACGGGCTGCAGGTCCTTGATGCGACCATAGTCATCGCCAGTGCGGCGCTTGATGAGGTCGGCAAGTTGTTCACCGCTGTATTCAACCGACCAGCGGTAGAAGTCGGTAGTCTCTTGATCATAGTCATTGAGCACTTGCGACAGGATTTCCTTGTCGTTAGTGTTACAATGAGCCTTGGGAGCCGAGAGAATCCACTCGGCAGCGTTGTCCTCGCGAGTCAGGGCGGGGAAGTCCATCTCGTTCTCGCCATCGCGACGGGCAACAAGGTAGTCGTGGTGACGGGGTTCCCAGCAATTTTCAAACTCCTCGTACACACCACCGCACGACTTAGAGAAGCGTGCGTCGCAAAGCAGACCACCATGCATGAGCACCTGGCCCCAAGTAGCCTTAATGGCCTCGCGCACAGTCTCGGTGCTTGCGCGGGTGATACCCTGATAGCGCTGGCAGTGGTCGTCGGCACACACGTCAAAGTTCTTGTGGTCGTCGTGGTCCCACCACTTAACGAGCTCGCCAGTAGTGTTGCAAGCAGCCAACTCGCGATAGCGGGGATGGTCGTTGCAGCTGCAAGATGCAGCCACGGTGTTCTCGGGGTTAATTTGTGCCAAGAGCCAGCTGCGCGAAATCACAGCGTGAGCCTTGAGCAGCTCGAGCGATGCTGTAGCGCTCATCTCACTCGAGATAACGCTGAGCAGATACTCTTCAACCGAGAGGATGTTGACTGAGGTGAGTTTATCACCCTCGACAATGATGTGAAGTGCTCCACGGAATGTCTGGTTCTCTTTGCGACGCCAGTGGAAGCTTACGCCGATGGTTACATCGCACAGTGTAAACGAGTCGGTAGCCTCGTTGATGGGTTCAAAGTGCAGGTCGTCGTATTTAACGCCATTCCACTCTACCTTGCCCTCGACACAGCGCACGCTTTGCAGGCCGGTGATAACTTTATCGCCCAGTTTATATTCGTTATTAAGAACGAAATCGATAGCGGGTTCACTCATTATACCCACTCGCACTCGTGGTACTTCACTCATAGTTTTTTGTTTAGTTTTGTTGTAGTAAAATTTCAATTATTTTCACCATACCAGCATTGTCAAGGCACAGCTCGTCATATATGGCCTGCACCTGCTCTACGGTGATGGTGTTAAAGTCTTTCTCGACCGGTATTGCCCACACGCCGCCCATGTCGACGCTTGCCGGACTGATGAGCAGCTGGTCCTCACCCTCGCCATAGCAGTCGGGGCGATGCTTGCTGCGCGGGAACACCACTATGCAGTAGTCGCCATCGTCGTCGGACTTCCAGCACAGTATGTTCTGCATGGGTTCCTCGTCAAGGTTATCGCTAGCCAGCAGCATAGCCAGTTGCAACTTGGCAAACAGCAGCGATGCCACTACCCTCTCGCTCGACTTGATGAAGAACAGGTTGCGTCCCAGCGCACCGGTAAAGCCCAGAAAACCCTCCTTGCTATCGAGCAGACGCTGCTCCTCGGGCCACAGCATCATGTCCATCACCTCGTCGCACAGTGGCATAAAGCCCTTGATGCCAGCCTGGAAGTGCATGTGGTCGGGTGCCGAAGCTCCACAGCGTGGTCCGTTGTAAAAGAGCACAAACTGGGTGAGTTCGGCAGCCAGGTTGAGCATGTCGTCGATGCGGCGACCACTCACCTCCTGTGGAGTGTGCTCCATAGCCGAGATGGTGAGGTGCAGGGGGAATATGGGATAAGGATTGACTTGAATCTTATAGCGTCCCTCCCACTCTATCGCCTCTTGCTCCACGGGCTGATTTTCGCTGCACAGGAAGCACTTGCGTGCCTTGAGCGATGCGGCATCAACCTTGGCCCCCGACGAACGCTTACGCTCGGGGTTGTACTGCATCACTACCTCGCAACGGTCGTTGAGCTCAAAGCCGCGCATGCGCACACTCGACAGTGCTGCGTAGTTGTCACGCACCATTGTCCACTCGGTGAGTTGGCTGTCGATTAAGTCAAGAACCTGTTGTTGCATATTTTTTCGGTCGAAAAAGGAAACTGAAAGAAATTACCCGAAATTATTCAAAATTTATATTTACAGTTTATTCAACGAAATCGCTGTTAATAATTTCTTTTTATTTTGGATAATTTCTTTCAGTTAATAATATCATTAAAGTCTTAAATCTTAAAACCTTATAGCCCGTAGGGCGTTCTTAAAGTCTTAAAATCTTAAACTCTTTTTCACTTCTTGTTCATAGCAACACGTGCTTGGAGCTCCCATGTAC
>JAGHTV010000464.1 GCA_018065165.1 Candidatus Sodaliphilus fimicaballi
GCTATGCTCTGTTCAGCTACGCTGGCTTCTGCGGTCAAGAACTCGTGGGAGACGGTAGTGTCGACATTGCTGAGCTGGGTCACTTCTTGCTGAGCACCGACAAGTTTGGCTACCTGCTTCCCTTCGAGGCAGTGAGTGTACTCTTGCTGGCATGTATAATAGGTGGTGTAGTTATTGCCCGTCGCCGTTAATAAAGAAAGGAGAAATTTGACTATGAACTTGACTTTGTTAATGTATTTGATTCCCAGTCTCATCATGTTTGGCTGTGGTGTCTACGGGTTCCTCACCCGCAAGAATATGATTGCAATTATGATTTCTCTCGAGTTGATGCTCAACTCGATTGACATCAACTTTGTTGTGTTTAACCGATTTCTGTTCCCCGACCAGCTCGAGGGCATGTTCTTCACATTGTTTGCTATCGCAATCGCTGCTGCTGAGACTGCAGTGGCACTGGCAATCATCATCAATGTGTTCCGCATCGCTAAGAAGGTCGACATCAACGAAATCACTAAACTGAAATTTTAATAGACTATGCCACTAAGTTTTTCAATAGCAGTTATTGCAATACCCCTGCTCATGTTCCTCTTCCTGGGACTGGCAGGCGTGAAGATGGGCCGCAAGCTCACTGGTGTGCTGGGTGTAATCGCAATGGGTGTCACTACAGTGATTGCCTATGGCGTTGCTCTTACATATTTCTTTGACTCGTCTTATATTGTTGACGGCGTACGCAAGGCGGTGATCGTATGGAACCCCGACTGGCTGTCGTTTACTAAAGATTATGTGGTGCGCATGGGTATCGCTATCGATCCCATTGCTGCAATGATGCTGGTAGTCATCACTACCATCTCATTCTTCGTTCACCTGTATAGCTTGGGCTATATGAGCGACCACCACGGCAACCCCGAGAAGGGCTTCCAGCGCTTCTATGCCGACCTCGCACTGTTCACATTCTCAATGCTCGGTCTGGTTGTTGCCACTAACTTGTTCCAGATTTTCGTATTCTTTGAGATGGTGGGTGTATCTTCTTACCTCCTCATTGGATTCTACTATCATTCTCCCGCAGCTATCCACGCTTCTAAGAAGGCGTTCATCGTTACCCGTCTGGCCGACTTGTTCTTCCTGCTGGGTATCATGATTCTGGGTTACTACACTAAGTCATTTGACTTCTTCAACCAGAATGGCCTCACTGGCATTTGCGACAGCATCGATGCTGCCCACCTGGCTATAGCTAAGGCTGGTGGTGCAACCTTCATGGGTTGCTCGGTAATGGCTTGGGCACTTACATTCATCTTCATTGGTGGTGCTGGTAAGAGTGCAATGTACCCATTGCACATTTGGCTCCCCGATGCTATGGAAGGTCCCACTCCCGTATCGGCCCTCATCCACGCTGCAACCATGGTTGTTGCTGGTGTATTCCTGGTAGCTCGCCTGTTCCCTTTGTATGTTATCGAGCAGGGCTCTATGGAGATTATCTGCGTTGTGGGTGCGTTCACAGCATTCTATGCAGCTGCAATCGCATGTGTACAGAGCGACATCAAGCGTGCGCTTGCGTTCTCTACAATCTCGCAGATTGCGTTCATGATGACATCACTCGCCGTTAGCTCGGCCGATGGTGCTCTCATCGAGATTCACGAGGGTTACGGCCTTGGTTACATGGCGTCAATGTTCCACCTGTTCACTCACGCGATGTTCAAGGCGTTGCTCTTCCTGTGTGCTGGTGCTATCATCCACGCTGTTCACTCTAACGAGAATAGCGACATGCACGGCTTGCACAAGTACATGCCCATCACTAGCATCGCATTCCTCATTGGCTGTCTCGCCATTGCTGGTATTCCTCCCTTTGCAGGTTTCTGGTCTAAGGACGAGATCCTCGTGGCTTGCTACGAGAAGGGCCTGGGTTGGGGTCTGTGGATGTCGATGGTTGCTGGTATGACCGCATTCTACATGTTCCGCATCTACTTCCTCATCTTCCACTGGAAGGAGCACAAGGTTCACACCGAGCACAAGCCCGCCGACCAGGTATGGACAATGACCTTGCCTCTCATCGTTCTGGCTACAATCTCTATTGTTGCTGGTTTCGTTCCCATGCACGACCTCGTTACTTGGGACGGTAAGGAACTGCACACTCAACTCAACTGGACAGTTGCTGGCACAAGTGTAGCTATCGCTTGTGTGGGTATCGCTCTCGCATTTGTGATGTACTACAAGGAGAACCCCCTGCCCAGCAAGATGAAGAACGCGTTCAGCGGTCTGTGGGAAGCTGCTTATCACCGCTTCTACATGGACGAGCTCTATCAGTTCATTACTCACAAGGTGATCTTCAAGGCTATCTGTGTTCCCATTGCATGGTTTGACCGCAAGTTCATTGACGGCTTCATGAACCTCCTTGCCGATGTTACTAGCTCAGCTTCGTTTGCTATTCGCCGCCTGCAGAGTGGCAGCATCCAGAGCTATGTATATGTTTACATCATGGGAGCATTGCTGCTTGCAGTAGTTACAATGGCGTGTGTATTGTTTATGTAATGTTCAACGGCTTGATTAAATTAGACAGATTATGATATTTGACAATATTTTGATTTATTTCGTGATAGTGCCCCTGCTCACTCTGCTGGGACTGGCACTGTGCAACAATAAAGGTGTCGCTGCTATCAGAGCCGTTGCAGTAACTGGTGCAACAGCACTGGTTGCCCTTGCGGTATATCTGGTAATGATCTTCTTGCAGGTACGCGGTGCTGGTGATACCAGCGAGATGATCCTGCAAAGCAATGTAACATGGTATGCGCCCCTCAACATCGAACTCGCACTGGGTGTCGACGGTGTGTCGGTAGTGATGATTCTCCTCTCGGCGTTCATCGTCTTTACTGGTGTGTTTGCTTCGTGGAAGATCAATCCTCTTCCCAAGCAGTTCTTCCTGTGGTTATTCCTCCTGTCAACTGGTGTATTTGGTTTCTTCATCTCTGTTGACCTGTTCGCCATGTTCATGTTCTACGAGGTTGCCCTTATCCCCATGTACCTTCTCATTGGCATCTGGGGTAGCGGTAGCAAGAACTACAGTGCAATGAAGCTTACCCTTATGCTTATGGGTGGTTCGGCATTCCTGATGCTCGCCCTCATTGGCATCTACTTCCATTCAGCTCCCGAGGGACAGCCCCTCACTATGAACCTGCTGGAGATTGCCAAGAACAACGCAGTGCCCCACGAGTGGCAGTTGTACCTGTTCCCCATGGCATTCGTTGGCTTTGGTGTGCTGGGTGCTATGTTCCCCTTCCACACTTGGTCTCCCGACGGTCACGCATCGGCTCCCACAGCCGTTTCAATGCTCCACGCCGGTGTGCTCATGAAGCTTGGTGGTTACGGTTGCTTCCGCATCGCCATCTACCTGATGCCCTTCGCAGCTAACGAGATTGGTTGGATTTTCCTCACACTCACTGGTATCAGTATCGTTTACGGTGCATTCAGTGCTTGTGTACAGACCGACCTTAAGTATATCAACGCTTACTCATCGGTTAGCCACTGTGGTATGGTGCTCTTCGCCATCCTCATGTTTAACCAGACTGCTATGACTGGTGCTGTGCTCCAGATGCTCTCACACGGTTTGATGACAGCGTTGTTCTTCGCCCTCATCGGTATGATCTACGGCCGCACTCACACTCGTGACATCCGCGAGATGGGTGGTATGATGCAAATTATGCCTTACCTGGGTGTAGGTTATGTGATTGCTGGTCTTGCATCACTCGGTCTGCCCGGTCTCAGTGGTTTCGTTGCCGAGATGACCATCTTCTTCGGTTCGTTTGAAAACGCTGACATGTTCCGTCGCGTACTCACCATCGCAGGTGCTAGTTCAATCGTTATCACTGCAGTTTACATCCTGCGTGTGGTTGGCAAGCTGCTCTTTGGCGAGGTACAAAACGAGCATCACCGCGAGCTCACCGATGCAAGCTGGGACGAGCGTGTTGCCACTGCAATCCTCATCGTGTGTGTTGCAACTATTGGTTGTTTCCCCAACTTCTTCGTCAACATCATCACTGACAGCTTCGTGCCCGTTGTTGATGCGTTGAAGAATGCGATGTAATTAAAGAAAGTGTTGAATTAGAAAAAACTTGATAATACAGATATGGATTATTCTCAATTTTTACAGATGCCGCAAGAGGTAGGGCTGCTGCTCGTGTTCTTGCTTGTGTTTATCTACGACACTTTTATGCCACAGCGCAGTCAGCGAGCACTTCCCGTGTTCACTACCGTCCTGTTTGCTATATATACCGCACTTTGCTTCGTTCCCTGCCAGTGTGTTAATGCTTGCGAGGCAGGCTCACTGTTTGGTGGAATGTTTGAGGTTAATGCCGCTACATGGGCAATGAAGAACATCCTCAATGTGGGTGTACTCCTCGTTCTGCTCCAGGCTGGCAACTGGACCAACAGCGACTTTATGAGCGTTCGCCGCGGCGAGTTCTATGAGCTGTTGCTTCTCACTCTGTTCGGTATGTTCCTTATGGTTTCAGCTCGTCACTTCCTGCTGTTCATCATCGGTCTCGAGTCAGCTTCACTTCCCATCGCTGCTCTGGCAGCGTTCGAGAAGAACCGCTACGAGAGCCACGAGGCAGCTGCCAAGTATGTGTTCACAGCCATCTTCTCAAGTGCAATCTTCCTGCTCGGTGTATCATTCGTTTATGGTATCGCAGGTTCGCTCTACTTCAATGATATCGCTTCTAGCCTCATCGGCGAGCAGAGCGCACTCCTCATTGCAGCTGTTGCATTTGTGATTGCAGGTGTAGGTTTCAAGTTGTCACTTGTTCCCTTCCACCAGTGGACTGCCGATGTTTACCAAGGCGCTCCCACAGCAGTTACTGCTTACCTGTCAGTAATCAGCAAGGGTGCTGCTGCATTCTCATTCCTGGTAATTCTTGCACAAGTATTTGGTGCCGCTTATAGCACTGTATGGGAGTGGATGCTCTACGCTGTTATCATCCTCACCATCACCATTGGTAACCTCTTTGCTATGCGCCAGCGCAACCTCAAGCGCTTCCTCGCGTTCTCTTCAATCTCACAGGCCGGCTATGTAATGCTGGGTGTTATTGCAGTGAACACACTGGGTATGGCGTCAATGATGTATTACATCCTTGTTTACATCTTCTCTAACCTCGCAGCATTTGGCGTTATCGCCGCTATCGAGCGTCAGACTGGCAAGACTACTACCGACGACTACAACGGCCTGTTCAAGACCAATCCTTGGTTGTCATTCACAATGATGCTTGCGATGTTCTCACTGGGTGGTATTCCTCCCTTTGCAGGTTTCTTCAGCAAGTTCTTCATCTTTGTGGGTGCTTGCCACACAGGCAGTGTAGCCATCTACGTACTCGTGCTCATCGCCCTCATCAACACTATCATCTCGCTCTACTACTACCTGCTCGTGGTTAAGGCAATGTTCATCCGTCAGGACGACTGCGTCATTCCCGCTATCAAGAGCTCATGTGGCGAGCGTGCAGGCATGATCCTGTGTGCACTGGGCATCATCCTCATTGGTCTCGTAAGCTGCATCTATGTAGGCCTTACCGAGGCAACCGAGTCAGTAAGCGAGATCTTCGCCCTCATCTGATTTAAGTAAAATCAATCATATAAAACACCAGGGCCGAAATTTCGGCTCTGGTGTTTTTCTTCCTAATACTCCTAAAATTCCTAAGAATTCCATAAACCTTTGGATAATTTGTATGTTATTATTAACTTTGTGAGTTGATAATATAATAACTTCAAAATACCCATTAATATGAACAAATCTCTACTTTCACTAGTGGCGTGTGCTAGTCTTGTGGCTAGTGCGCAACAGGTGACTGTGGTAGAGCACACTCAGCTGCTCAAGGGCGTCGAGGAGCCGGCTTACTATCCTATCCTCAATGCCGACGGGTCGCAGTTGCTCTATTCTACAATCAAGACACCTGGCCTCAAACTCTATGACTTTAACGACAATGTTGCTACCCGCATCAGCGACAACAGCGCAGTGGGACAGGACGCATTCTTTGGCAGCGACGGCAACGTGTACTATGTGACAGCCGAGCGTGGCGAGGATCACCTCATCTACCGCACAGGCCACAAGTATGACATGGCCAGCCACAAGAGCGATGTTGTGCTCGAGGCACAGCATGGTCCCGTGCTCATGGTCAATGCACAGCGTGGTGTAGCTCTCAAGGCTCAAGCCAAGTCATTCTCTACAGGCATGCAGATGGGTACCGCTGTCTATACTCAGGGGTCAACCGTCCATGTGACCGTCAATGGCGAGGATCGCTCATACTCGCCCGTTGAGTCTTGGGCCGGATACCTGTGGGCATCGCTCAGCCCCGACGGTCAGCGTGTGGCATTCTTTGCCGCTGGCAAGGGCATTGTGGTCATGGACCTCAATGGCAAGGTGCTGGCTATGCTGGGCAACTACGAGATGCCCTCTTGGCTCAATAACGACTACATCGTGGCACAAAATGCCAGGGACGACGGACACCAGTTCACATCGTCACAAATCATGCTCTTCAAGGCCGACGGTTCGTTCAAGCACGAGCTCACCAAGCCCACCTCAATGTCGATGCAGCCCACAGCTGCTGCCGGCAAGGTGGTTTACTGCTCTATCGATGGCAACCTGTACATGATGAAAATTAACATTACCGAATAACTAAAACTGCAACAGCTATGAATATGACTAAAACTAAATCGATTCTCGTGCTGCTTGCTGCAGTATTAGGAATTGCTTGCGCTACCGCTCAGGTGCGTCCACGCGTATATATCAATCCCGGTCACGGTGGCCACACCAGCAAAGACCGCAATGTTGTCGTGCCTGGTTATGTGGCAGGCGATACTGCTGGTTTCTGGGAGTCAAATGCAAGTCTCAAGAAGGGTTTCGCTCTTCAAGAGCTTCTCAAGAAGAAAGGCTACACTACAGGCATCTCACGCATCCGCAACGAGGAGGAGAACGATCTGGGCTTGTCTACAATCGTATCGCTGAGCAACAGCTTCAGTGCCGATGTGTTCTTCTCACTGCACAGTAATGCTACTGGTGCCGGCGATGGCTATCGCATAAATTTCCCGCTGGGTTTGTACCGCGGTTACACAGGTCAGCCGCAAGTGGCTCACAGTGCTGAA
>JAGHTV010000166.1 GCA_018065165.1 Candidatus Sodaliphilus fimicaballi
CTACATGCTCTTGAGCACACGCCACGATTTCTATACCTACTATCTTTACGAGCCCTACTGGTAAGTAAAAGGTTAATGGGTTAATGGGTTAATGGGTTAATCGTTTAAAGGTTTAACTCCAATCAAGATAACAGCACAAGGCACTGCATCATTGATGCAGTGCCTTGCTATTTCTTTGCCAATGATTTAATTTACAAGCTGGTAAGGATATGTGCCAGTTGGGTGGATGTGGCTTCAATCTCCTCTATGCTCTCGAGGTAGGTAGAGTCGAATGTGAGCTGTGCCTGGCTGTAGTAAGGCTTGCGCTGGGCGAGGTGCTGCCTTACATAGTCGAGTATCTGCTCGTCGTCCATCGCGGCGATGAGCGGTCGCTTGGCCTTCTGCTCGGGCAGGACAAGGCGTGAGGTGATGCGTTCGGCCGATGTTGTGAGCCATATCGTAATGCCCATCTCGTTCATCAATTCCATATTGCCGGGCTGACACGGTGTGCCGCCACCACAAGCCACAATGGCCCCCTCGCTATGGGCAACCTCCTCGAGGCACCGCTTCTCTATCTCGCGAAATCCCTGTTCACCAACTTGAGCAAAGATCTCTTTTACAGTGGCCTCGCAACGCTCCTCGATGTAGTCATCAAGGTCGATAAATGGCACACGCATGCACGCAGCAAGTGCTGTGCCCAAGGTTGTCTTGCCGCAACCCATATACCCTATTAGAAATATTGTATTCACGAGTGCAAAATTACTCAAAAATCCAATAAAAATTCGTACATTTGCAAAAATTATGGCATCAAATCGCAGTAAATGGTATGTAGTGTGGAATGGCACTGAGCCTGGAGTGTGTGACTCGTGGGCCGAGTGCGAAGCGCGCACCAAGGGTTTCCCCGGTGCTCGCTACAAGGCGTTTAGGACTCAAGAAGAAGCCGTCGAGGCATTTCGCAACGGCGATGACGAGATGAGTCTGCTACGAGCCATTGCCCAGCATTCACCCGTTGTTCATGTCAACTATGACGCTATCCCCGAGATTGTTAAAGATAGCATTGCAGTGGATGGAGCGTGCAGTGGCAACCCAGGACTGATGGAGTATCGTGGCGTGGATGTGATGACAGGTGCCGAGATATTTCACCAGGGTCCCTACCCCGATGCGACCAACAACATTGGTGAATTCCTTGCCTTAGTCCACGCACTGGCATTCTTCAAGAAAACCGGAAATGACCACACCACAATTTACAGCGACAGCCGCACGGCTATGGCCTGGGTGCGTGACCGCAAGTGCAAGACCAAGCTGGAACGCACCGAGCGTAACGCCCATCTCTTTGAGTTAATTGCCCGTGCCGAGTACTGGTTGCAAAATAACACCTCGCCCAACCGCATAATCAAGTGGGAGACAACGAAGTGGGGCGAGATTCCAGCCGACTTTGGCCGCAAGTAGTTCCCCAAGCATGAACATCTTACTCATAAATAGGAGTGACAGCCTGGGCGGTGCTGCAATTGCATCGCGACGACTGATGACGGCACTTAACGACTGTGGCGTCAATGCCAGCATGCTGGTGATTGACAAGCAGACCACCGACCCTCGCATCGAGGCCGTGGGCAGCAAGTGGCGCAACCGCTACAACTTCATGGCCGAGCGACTGGGCATATACATGCGCAATGGCCTTAACCGCGACACGCTGTTCAAGATTGACAATGCTTCGCACGGACTTGACTTGAGCAGCCATCCCTGGGTACACCAAGCCGATGCTATCGTGCTCAACTGGATAAACCAGGGCATGATGTCGATGAAGACACTTGCCAAACTCGCAGCTATGGGCAAACCCATAATATGGACCATGCACGACATGTGGAACTGCACAGGCGTGTGCCACCATGCCTATGAGTGTCGAGCTTATGGCACCACATGCCAGTCGTGCCCACTGCTGGGCAGCAAGGGCAAAGATCTGTCGACTAGGACACAGCAAGCCAAGGCAAAACTATACAACTCGGCCCGCATACACTTTGTGAGCGTGAGCAACTGGCTGGCAGAATGTTGCCGTCGCAGCAGTCTCTTGAAGGACGCACCAATGAGCGTGATAGGCAATCCATTCCCTGCCAGCGAATTCATGCCACACGAGACACAAAACAAGCTGGGACTGGCACCCGACACACGCGTGATAGCGATGGGTGCTGCACGCCTCGACGATCCTGTAAAGGGATTTGACCTGATGATAGAGGCTATGCAATACATCGCCACCGAGATGCCCGAGTTGGCCAGCAAGATACACCTACTGCTATATGGCGGCATTCGCGACAAGTCGCTACTCGACAGCATTGCCGTGCCTCACACCTATGCAGGCTATGTCAACGATGTGCGCGACATCTACAGTCAGGCCCACATAGTGCTCTCAACATCGCGCTACGAGTCGTTTGGCTACACGCTTGTAGAGGGCATGTCGTGCGGATGCGTACCTGTGACTACAGGTGCAGGCGGCCAGGTCGACATAGTCAAGCACATGACCAATGGCTATGTAACCAGCGGCACCGATGCACAGAGCATTGCTCAAGGCATTGAGTGGGCGGTGAACAGTGACCTCACACGCGACCAGTTGCACGAGTGGGTGACTACACACTTCGACTCATCGATCATAGCGCAGCAGTATATTGAACTCATTAAAAGGTTAATGGGTTAAAAGGTTAATGGGTTATCCTGGAAACTCCGGAGCAACCGGAATATCTGGGAAAAACCAGCAAACAATGAAACAACAAACATAACATTATACAACAATGCAGACAGTATTATTCCATAGCACAATATTTGGCCCCATCAAGAGCCGCCGCCTGGGCGTTTCGCTCGGCATCAATCTCATGCCCAACGATGGCAAGATATGCTCATTTGACTGCCTCTACTGCGAGGCAGGCTTCAATGCACAGGGTCCCGGCAAGGACGGCATACCCAGTCGAGAAAGTGTGAAGAAAGGACTCAAACGCAAGTTGGAGGAGATGAAGGCCAATGGCGAAACACTTGATGTAATCACATTCTCGGGCAATGGCGAACCCACGTTGCACCCTCACTTCCTTGAAGTGGTGAAGGACGTAATACGCCTGCGCGACACATATTTTCCCGAGGCAAAGGTAAGCGTACTCACAAACTCTACCATGGCCGGCAAGTCAAGCATTGCCGAGGCTCTCAAGCTGGTTGACAATAACATAGTCAAGCTAGACTCTGCAATGGCAGGCACATTCCGCACCGTGAATCGCCCCGGTTCACCCAATATGATTCCCGAAGGTGTCATTGACGACCTTATACAGTTCAAGGGACAATGCATCGTGCAAACCATGATGCTGCGTGGCGAGTATGAGGACAAGCACATTGACAACACAACCGATGCCGAGGTTGACGCACTCATCGAGGCATACAAGCAGATTGAACCCCGCGAGGTGATGATATACAGCATCGACCGCAAGACTCCTGCCGAGAACCTGGTGAAGGTAACCGCCGAGGAGCTTGAAGCCATTGCAACCCGCATACGCAAGGCAGGCTTCAAGGTACAAGTAAACGCATAAGACTAAACACAAACGACAACTTTTTTTCAACCACAGATTAAACTGAAAAGGGAATTATTTTTCAGATTTATCAGATTGAATGCTGTTTAGAATAGTTGTAACTAACAATCTGTTTAATTTCAATTAAATTCCCAAAAGGAAATATCAATCTGGTAAATCTGTGGTAAATTACGCAAAACGCTAATGCAAACGGCAGTGTGCTCGGCCTTTCAAGGTCGAGGTAAACGACAAAACAAAAAAACGGCCAGCTCTCCATGAAGTGACCCCGAAAAGTTGGACGTTAAATTAAACGTTAATAATTAAAATCTCTATAGTAGTGAGCTCGGTATTGTGCCGGGCTCATTCCTTTTAATCT
>JAGHTV010000302.1 GCA_018065165.1 Candidatus Sodaliphilus fimicaballi
CCTTATACATTATTATATATTACTCCTCGTCGCGTTCGTAAGCGGCCATGTTGTCGCGTGCCTCCCATACCTCGGCGCGGTAGCAGTTGGGCACGGTGTCAACAATCCAGCGAGCAATGTTCTCGGCAGTAGGGTTAAAGTCGAGAACCTCGTTAAGGTTCTTGTGGTCGAGGTGCTTGTGCACGAGTTTCTTGATGTGAGTAAAGTCACACACCATACCGTTGCTGTCAAGTTCTTTTGCTTTGCAATAGATGTTTACCATCCAGTTGTGTCCGTGCAGATTCTCGCACTTGCTCTCATAGTCGAGATAGAGCTGGTGGCATGAAGATATTTCGATGGTCTTTTTTACAAAGTACATAGTTGAATGCTATTTGTTATTCATAAATTGTTGGGTCGTCGATGCCTGCGTCGTGCAAGGCCTCGATGCGTTCGCGGCATGTGCCGCACTCGCCGCAGTGAATCTCGCCACCCTTGTAGCAAGAGTAGGTCTCGGCGTAGTTGAGTCCCATCGCCTTGCCATGGCGAGCAATGTCGGTCTTGCTGATGCCTGTGTAGGGAGCGTAGACGGTGATACCCTCGTAGGTGCCCGCAGTCATAGCGCTACTCATGGCGTTGACAAACGCTGGGCGACAGTCAGGGTAGATGGTGTGGTCACCAGCATGGTTGGCAATCATCACACGCTTGAGGTCGTTGCTCTCGGCAATGCCACAGGCAATGGCCAGCATGATGCCGTTGCGGAAAGGTACCACGGTCGATTTCATACTCTCGTCGTCGTAGTTGCCCTCGGGAATTGCCTCGGCGCTCTCGAGCAGTGCGCTCTTGAAGTACTTCTTCATGAAGTCGAGCGGAATGATGATGTGCTTGATGCCTAGTCGCTCGCAGTGCAGGCGTGCATATTGCTGCTCGCGGTGGTTTTGTGTTGAGCCGTAGTCAAATGTTACAGCCAGTGCAATCTCGTCCTTGTACTCGTGGAGCATGGTGATAGAGTCCATGCCGCCCGATACTACTATTACTGCGTCTTTTGCCATATATGTTAAAGCATGCTGAAGTAGGCAAGTTGCCTAGATTTAACCATATCTTGATGCTCGCTGTCGCCAAAGTTGGCAAACGGCTTGATAGCGATGCCGCCGCGTGGGTTGAACAGACCTATCACTTCGATGTACTTGGGATCCATGAGCTTGATGAGGTCCTTCATGATGATGTTGACGCAATCCTCATGGAAGTCGCC
>JAGHTV010000549.1 GCA_018065165.1 Candidatus Sodaliphilus fimicaballi
GCTATGCCCACTACTATCGACAAGGACGGCGTACACTTCACTGCTCCCGAGGGTACTGAAGAAGAAATGGCTGCACTCCAGGCTTCTTACGAGCACCTGCAGAAGATGCGTGAGGAAATCATCTCACTCGGCATCATTCCCGCAGTAGAAGAGTGGGGCAAGTACAATCCCAACCTCTAATCTTTAGAGAAAATCTAAAGAAAGCCTAGAGAATCTAGAGAATCTAGAAAGTCTAGAATATCTAGAAAAGTCTAGAATATCTAGAAAATCTAGGATATCTAGAAAATCTTGAAGATCTAGGATATAAAAAAGAGAAATCAATTTTCCACAATAAAATAGGGCTCCCAAAATTTGGGAGCCCTATTTTATATCATGCCTTGTTCCTCTGTTACAACGATTTGTTGATTTCGTCGATGTAGGTGAGGAGCTCGTCGCGGCCGCGGCCGTCTTCGCTTGAGGTCATGAATATGGGTGGCAGCTCTTCCCAGGTCTTTTTCAGGGTACGCTTGTAGGCTGCTACCTTCTCGGCACCAGCTACACGGCCCAACTTGTCGAGCTTGGTGAAGACGATGGCAAATGGCACGCCATTCTCGCCCAGCCACGAGATGAACTCGAGGTCAATCTTCTGGGGCTCGAGGCGGCTGTCAACAAGCACAAAAAGGCACGTCATCTGCTCACGCCCTAATATGTACCCGTTGATGATGCGTTGCAGCTGCTCGCGACTGTCCTTGCCACGCTTGGCATAACCGTAACCGGGAAGGTCGACGATGTACCACTCGTCGTTAATGATAAAGTGGTTGATGAGCAGCGTCTTACCGGGCGTTTGCGATGTTTTGGCAAGGCTCTTATTATTGGTGAGCATATTGATAAGCGACGACTTGCCCACATTACTGCGACCTATGAAGGCATACTCGGGTATTTTAGAGTCGGGACACTTGCGGTAGTCGCTGTTGCTTATCTCAAATTTTGCGCTTCTAATCTTCATTGTTATAGAGTTTTAGACTGCAAACGTACAAAAAAAATGCCAAAGGGCAAAATCATAAAGTGTTCTCGCGGTAGCCAGAGTTCTCTTGGTTCTCCAGTTTTTGGGGGCTTAATAATCGCAACCATTACATATTTTTCTGCATGATAATATAATTTTACCCTTTTTTTATCGTTATAATTAAGGTGTATTATTTATTATGATGAATAACAGAATCAATATAAAGTCAATTATTGCGTTAATGGTCATGCTCTTGATGTGCATGGGCGTTGCGGCGCAGGTAAAGATAACTGGTAAGGTGGTCGACGAGGCTGGTCAGCCCATCGAGTTTGCCACCGTACGCATTATGGGTACGGCTCTGGGCACTAACACTGACACCAAGGGCATTTACGAACTCAATGTTCCCAAGCAGGACACCATCATGGTGGAGTTTACTTGCATAGGCTATGCCACCGTCAAGCGTCAACTCATTAAGCCCGAGGGCACTATCACCCTCAATCCCAAGCTCTATGAGAAGACTACCGAGCTGGGCGAAATCCAGATTACCGAGTACAAGAAGCAGACCAACACCATGCAGGGCATCGACATCTCGCAGATGAACATGGTGCCTAGTGCTAGTGGCAACGGCGTGGAGTCGGTCATCACCACTATGGCTGGCGTGAGCAGCAAGAACGAGATGAGTTCGCAATATATGGTGCGTGGTGGCTCGTACGATGAGAATAGTGTATATATCAATGGCATAGAGGTTTACCGCCCGCAGCTCATAAGCAGCGGACAGCAGGAGGGCCTCTCTATCATCAACTCTGACATGGTCAACTCGGTCAACTTCTCGACCGGCGGTTTCAATGCCGAGTATGGCGACAAGATGTCGTCGGTGCTCGATATCACTTATCGCCAGCCCGAGTCGTTTGAGGGAGCACTCTCGGCAAGTCTGCAGGGCGGAACACTGGCGTTGGGTGCAAGCAGCAACAAGTTCTCAATGCTCCACGGTGCCCGCTACAAGCGTAACTCGTCGATGCTGGGTTCGCTCGAGAGCAAGGGCGAGTATGACCCGCAATATTTCGACTATCAGACCTATATGGTCTTCAAGCCCACTAACAAGTTCAACGTGTCGTTCCTGGGCAATGTCTCTATCAACGATTACCGCTTCATCCCCGTCAACCGCGAGACCAGCTTCGGTACATCGCAAAATGCCAAGTCGTTCAAGGTCTACTTCGACGGTCAGGAGAAGGACAAGTTCTATACCTACTTTGGTGCACTGCTGTTAAACTATCGACTCAACAAGGGTACCGACTTCACGCTGCAAGGCTCGGCCTACCAGACCGACGAGCTCGTGTCATATGACATCCACGGCGAGTACTGGCTCGATGAGGCTGGTACTGGTGGCGAGGGTGGCATAGGCGGCGAGCTGGGTGTGGGCAAGTATCACGAGCACGCTCGCAACCGCCTCAAACTCGATGTGTTTGACATCACTCTCAAGGGCAATACATCGCTCAACAACAACAACTTCTCTTATGGCGTATCGATGCGTCGTGAGAAGATCTACGACCGCTCTCGCGAGTGGCAATGGCGCGACTCGGCAGGCTACTCACTGCCACATGTTCCCGGCGAGGTGAATGTGATCTACAGCGAGTCGTCGTCGCACGACCTCAATACTACACGCTTTGCGGCCTACTTGCAGGACACTTACA